>JBAZYI010000073.1:0-6751 GCA_041659345.1 Candidatus Nanopelagicaceae bacterium
GCGTTCCACGCAGACATTCTCCAATTCTTGATGCGCAGTGATAAGTGCCAGCGCACCTGGTGCTTCGTACACTTCACGACTCTTAATTCCTACAAGTCGATCCTCGACCATATCGAGGCGGCCTACACCTTGCGCACCGGCGCGACGGTTGAGTTCGACAATCGCTTGCAGCATCGTGACAGGTCGTCCATCAATTGCAGTTGGTGCACCTTTTGTGAAAGTAATAATTACTTCATCTGCTTCGCGCGGAATCGAGGGATCTTGCGTGTACGAATACACGGCTTCGGTCGGTTCATTCCAAATGTCTTCTAAGAAACCAGTCTCAACTGCGCGACCCCAGACATTCTGGTCAATCGAAAATGGATTCTTCTTCGTGGTTTCGATGGGCAAATTCTCTGCCTGTGCAAATGCAATCGCCTTATCGCGTGTCATCCCAGAGTCACGCACTGGCGCATATGAAGTGAGATCCGGAGCCAATGCACCAGTACCAACTTCAAATCGGACTTGGTCATTTCCTTTACCAGTACATCCGTGAGCCACTCGCGAAGCGCCGTGCTTGCGTGCAGCTTCAACCAGGTGCTTGACAATCAATGGACGCGAGAGGGCAGATACAAGTGGATAACGATCCATGTAGAGCGCGTTGGCTTTAAGCGCAGGAAGACAGTAGTCATTTGCAAATTCTTCGCGAGCGTCGACGACTTCAGCCGCAATGGCGCCACAAGCCAAGGCGCGCTCCTTAATAACTTGCAGATCTTCACCTTCCTGACCAACGTCTACAGCGACGGCGATTACTTCCGCTCCGGTTTCGCGTTCGATCCACCCGATTGCAACGGAGGTATCCAAGCCACCTGAATAAGCCAGAACAATCTTCTCTTTCATTAGCGCACTCCTCTTATGGTTGTTCCCTTTTGAGAAATCTTCATTGGTTCCGCGATCTTTTGCAATTCTCTAGCCAATGCCGCTCCACCTGCGCTCTTCTTGGAAACAAGGAGAACGGTGTCATCTCCCGCGATCGTTCCTATGAAGGAATTCAGCAGACCATGAGCCAGGGCCACGTCGAGAGCGCATGCCAGCAGTTGGGCGCCTCCCGGAGGTGTTCTCACGACTGCAAGATTTCCGCTGGACTCGACAGAAAGAATCAATTCCCAGGGAAGAGAGATGACCCGAGAGCGACTCTGGGCTTCATCAATCTGCAATCTGTAGACGGCGTTACCGTCCCTGCCTCGACTGCGAAGCGCGCCTATGTCTACAAGATCACGACTTGCAGTTGCTTGCGTCACTTCAAAGCCAGACTTTTCAAGCAAACGAACGAGATCGGATTGCGAGTGCACTAGACCTGCCTGCACGAACGATATGACCTTAGCTCGACGCGCAGAAGCGCTTGTTCTCTTAGGTTCAGCCATGATTCACCTCTCTTAGAACCTTGGAAAATATGGAAATAAATTTGGTCACTTCAGATGACGTGACAATAAGTGCTGGTGCGATTCTAAGAACATTTGGCGTCGGGGCGTTGACTAGGACGCCCGCCTTCTGAAGTGCGTTCTTCATTTCTGGAGCATTCTCCTTATCCAGAACTATTCCAAGAAGCAGCCCCATTCCGCGAACTTCTTTCACGCCAGATAGGTGAGAGAGCGATGACTTGATGGTGAATTCGTGATCACGTGCTCGTTTGAGAAGTGCTCTTCTTTCAAGCACATCGATAGCGGCCAATGCACTCGCACAAGCAACGGGATTGCCACCAAAGGTAGAACCGTGATCTCCGGGCTGGAATAAATGAGAGGTGCTCCCCAGCGCAATCATTGCTCCCAATGGAAGACCGCCACCGAGTCCTTTTGCCAATGTAATAACATCAGGCACGATGCCTTCGTGCTCATAGCCAAACCACTGCCCTGTTCTTCCCATGCCAGTTTGAACGGCATCCACGACCATCATTGTTCCAGTCGCGTTGCAGAGCGCACGGACGCCAGAGAGGTAACCAGCTGGAGGCATAATCACTCCCGCTTCGCCCAAGATCGGTTCAATAATGACCATCGCGGTTCTGCGAGTCACTCTCTTTCGCAACGCCCCAAGGTCGCCGTAGGGAACGTGGACAATTCCCGGTAGAAGTGGCTTAAAGGGATCTCGCTTGGACGGTTGCCCTGTTAGAGAAAGGGCACCCATCGTTCGACCATGGAATGCTCCTTGCGTTGCAACAATTCGTTTTCTTCCAGTCTTTCTAGAGAGCTTTAGTGCTGCCTCATTCGCCTCCGCACCGGAGTTACAGAAGAAGACACGGGCAGAAGGATCTCCGACGAGTTCTTTTAATTTCTCCGCGAGGGTTAGGACGCCAGGATGACTGTAGAAATTACTGACATGGCCCAATGTCGAAATCTGCGTTGTCACTGCTTTCACGATTGCTGGATGCGCATGCCCTAAAATATTTGTTGCGATGCCTCCCAGGAAATCCAGATAACTGTTCCCTTCACTGTCAGTTACCTTAATGCCTTTACCGTTTATGAGAGTCAACTCGGGTTGACCGTAATTGTCCTGTATCGCTTTCGCCCAACGCGTTGGAAAGTCCTTTGCGGAAGTTGTCATGGCGTCACCACCGTTCCACCGATTCCCCGAAGAGCGAGAGCGAAGGCTTCAGGATCCTTGCCGTCGATAATTCGAACGCTCAACGCTCCTGAATCGATTGCATTTAGAGAAGCCATAACTTTAGGCGCCATCCCCTCAGCAAATTCGTCCTTAATCAAACGAAGTTCGGCCGCGGAGATAGTTGTAATTAATGATGACGTATCTGGCCAGTTCCGATAAATTCCCGCCACATCTGTCAGAAAAATAAGTGCCGACGCTTTCACGGCACCCGCAATAGCACCTGCGGCAAGATCAGCGTTTACGTTCATCCCCGATTGAGAATTCTCGGAGGTTTCGTCCCCTTCGACGGCCACCGAAGAAATGACAGGAAGAAATCCTGATGAGATCAGAGTCTCCAAAATTGAAGTATCGACTCTCACAACTTCGCCGACCTGCCCTAAATCAACTGGTGAGCCATCCACAAGTTGCTCCAGTTTTTTCGCGACGAGTAATCCGCCATCACGACCTGAGATTCCGACTGCATTGAGTCCGGCACCGCGAAGTTGCGCGACGACATTTCTTAGAACAACGCCAGTCAACACTCTCTGCACAATTTCGAAGACCTCCGGGGTCGTAACCCGAAATCCACCAAGGTAGGAAGGAGCAATATTGGCTTCGTTGAGAGCAGCATCAATCTGAGGTCCTCCGCCATGGACGATAATGCAGTCTTCTCCCATGTCGAGCGCACCTTGGACTGCCTTGGCAAATAATCCTTCTTTATCGGTCATCGCGTGGCCGCCAAATTTAATAACGATCATGTCGCATATGCCGAATTCTCGTGAACATAGTCATGGCTCAGATCATTGGTCATTACTGTCGCGCTCTCGTTTCCAGACTTGAGATCGATAATAATTTCCACTTTTGGTCCAGAGAGATCAACCAGAGTTCGGTCTTCGCCAGGCCCACTCGAACGGGAAACGAGAATTCCATTGAGGGTTACATCCAAATCGAATGCATCGAAATCTGCATCTGCTGTCCCAACCGCAGCCAGGATCCTCCCCCAGTTTGGGTCACCGCCAAAGAGCGCGCACTTGAGCAGATTATTTCGTGCGCACGCACGTCCAACACTTACAGCATCGGCTTCCGATTGTGCGTTGATGACATTGATGAAAACAACTTTGGTATGACCTTCGGCATCGCCAACGAGTTGAATAGCCAGGTCTCCACAGACATCCATCAGCACTTCTTCTAATTCCGCCTCCGAGATCGAAACTCCCGAAGCACCCGAAGAGAGTAGAAGCACGGTGTCGTTGGTAGAGGTGCATCCATCTGAGTCCAAGCGGTTGTAGG
The DNA here is from genome assembly GCA_041659345.1 of Candidatus Nanopelagicaceae bacterium. Classification (GTDB taxonomy): domain Bacteria; phylum Actinomycetota; class Actinomycetes; order Nanopelagicales; family Nanopelagicaceae; genus QYPT01. Next base: position 3,907 of record JBAZYI010000073.1, read on the forward strand.
TACGATCACAGACTCGGGAAAAAATGACCTGCATGGCACGTTGGTCGACTACAGCGTCCGTCATGATTACTGAGAGCATCGTGGCAAGTGAGGGAGCAAGCATGCCGGCACCCTTTGCTAATCCCGTCGTGAGGACGCCAAACTTATTACTGATCGCCATTTTCGGTACTGAATCCGTAGTCATAATGGCGCGGGCGGCTATTTCCAAGTGATCAGTGCTCATGTCGAGAGCAATTGAATCGATGCCCGCAAGAACTTTTTCCATGGGCAAAAGTTCTCCGATGAGTCCCGTCGAACACACTGCTACTTCAGAAGAGGAAATATTAAGTGACTCTGCAACGTGTTCGGCACTCTTATGAGTATCAACAAAGCCCTGCGGGCCGGTACACGCGTTGGCTCCACCCGAATTGAGCAATACCGCTCTAATTGCGCCCCCACTCACAATTTGTTTCGTCCAAATAACCGGTGCCGCAATCACCTTATTGGTAGTAAAAACTCCTGCACATAGAAACTCGGGCCCTTGGTTCTCGATGATGGTCATGTCCAGCAGATCCGAACTCTTCAATCCGGCGGCTGTGGCACCCGCTCTAAACCCACGTGGCAACTTCATACGCCGAGTCCATTTGTTTCAAGTCCGGTTGTTTCAGGCAGTCCTGCGATGAGATTGGCGTTCTGGATCGCCTGCCCGGCAGCACCCTTTCCCAAGTTATCAATTGCCACAGAGATGACGACACGATTCGTATGGGCATCTATCGCAACTTGGATTTGCACTCCGTTGCTACCTGTCACACTCGCCGTCTTAGGCAGAACACCCGGGGATAAGAATGTGATGAACTCTTCTGGTTCATACTGGCTCGAGTAGAGAGCACGTAGCTCTTTCTCGTCGATAACTCCGTTCAATTTCGCAGTTATCGTTGCGAGAATCCCCCTGGGCATCGGCGCGAGTATGGGAGTGAACGAAATATTCACTGGTTTGTTGATGACACGACTGAGAGACTCTTCGATCTCGGGAGTGTGCTGGTGGACTCCGCCAAATTTGTATGAACTCAGAGACCCCATTACCTCGCTGGCCGAGAGGGACGACTTTGAACTTCTGCCTGCACCCGTCGTGCCAGAGGCCGCAACCACAACCACATCCGAGCAATCAATGGCAGAGAGTACTGGCGCCGTGCCAAGGGCTATCGCAGTTGCATAGCAACCTGGGTTGGCAATTCGTTTCGAATTCAAAATCGCTTTACGTGCGCCGGGCAACTCCGGCAGTCCATACGTCCAGGTGCCAGCATGATCGCCGTCGTAATATTTATTCCAGGATTGCGAACTTTGCAACCTGTAATCAGCGCCCAAATCCACAATGAGCTGATCACCGGTCAATTGATTGATGATTTTTGCGGATTCACCGTGCGGCAGAGCCAGAAAGACCAGGTCCGCGGCTCTCAATTCGGAGATATCCAGTGCTGAAAAGGTCTTGCCTTCGTAACCGCGCAGGTGGGGATGGAGCGAATTGATGAGTTCGCCGGCGTTTGCGTGTGCAGTCACGTGACTCGGAATGAACGCTGGATGGATCTGAAGCAGACGGAGTAATTCGCCGCCCGCGTACCCACTTGCGCCTACCACGGCCGTTTTCATGAAAGTAGGCTACATCACTATTCAATAAGTATGCAACTCCCTGCATACTTATGCGCTCAGGAGGATCGGAGTACGGCTCCCAGTTGATTTCGCGCTGCTGCAACGGCGGCTTCTCGCATCTGCGCCACTTCGGTACCAGTTAATGTTCTATCCGGGGCTCGGAAGGTGAGAGTGAAAGCCAGAGAGACTTTGCCTTCACCAATTTGTGAGTAACGATCAAAGAGTTCGATCGATTCAAGCATCCTGCCGGCACCACTCTTCAGAGCTGCCACAACCGCTGCGCTAGGAATTGATTCATCGACTATTAAGGCGATGTCTTGCACCGCCACAGGAAAAGTACCGAGAATCGGGGCGAATGTTATGTGCGGTGCTGGAAGCGTTGAAAGATTGAGAACGAATGCGCATGCTCGCTCCGGCAATCCAAATTCGGCGACAACTCGAGGATGAAGTTCTCCAGCATGCGCCACCACTTTCCCAGAAATAAGAATCTCGGCGCACCGCCCAGGGTGCCAAGGCGCGAAATCAGATTTGCCAACGGTCCAATCAAGGTTGCATGCGGACAGAACTGATCCGACAAGTTCTATCGCGTCAGTCCAATCGTAGGCACGGCCTTTGCCGCGCCAATCCTCTTTCTCTGCCAGTCCGATCAAAAGTCCACCAAGGTGAAGTGGCTGGTGTGGGACACCAGCATAGATCGCATCGATCTGCTCACGACTCGGCCTCTGCTCAGTCGAAGGATTTTCGATTGACGCCAACTCAGTTTCGTTTTGAAAGACCAATCCCATTTCGAAGATTCCGAAGTCACGATTTCCACGTCCCAGATTCCTCTGTGCCGCTTCTATCAAGCCAGGAATCAAATGAGTTCGCAGTAACGGAGCATCCTCTGACATTGGGTTTGATAGTCGAAATGCTCTCCCCCGTATGCCCGTGTACCCCAGTGAGTCCATGACGGATTCGGATGTGAACGGGTACGTCTGAATCTCAACCAGGCCGCGATCGGCCATTAATTGAGAAATCGCGCGTCGTCGAAGTTGGGTGTGGGTAAGACCAGGACTTACCGAATGGGGAGGAAGAACCGAAGGAATGGAGTCGAAACCCACCATCCGGGCCACTTCTTCTACGAAATCCGCTGGCGCCTTGAGATCGCTGCGCCAGGACGGCGGATCAATTTTCCAGAGCTTCTCACTCGATTTTTCGATGTCGCACCCGACAATAAGGA
>JBAZYI010000074.1:0-6659 GCA_041659345.1 Candidatus Nanopelagicaceae bacterium
GGTGAGCATTGAAGGAACATGAACCACATCCTCGGGCGAAATCTTCTGTGAAAGAAAGTAATCAATCTGAACTCTCGGCTTCCAGGTTGGGAATGTGCGCTCTTTGACGAGGGAATTCCAATGCAGCCCACGAACGAGTATTGAGTATGGCAAGTTGAGATCACCCAGAATAATAATTTTTGATTTATCTGTCACAGGCAGTCTCTTCGCCCACCGTTTTATTTTCTGAAGTTGTAGATAATTGAAGACGGGGACGAAAGAGAGGTGAGTGTTGATGATGAGCCATCCATTTTCTAGCTCGGCAGCGAGTGCAGACCGTGGATGATCACGAACATAAATCTTCTTGAGTTTTCCATCGCGCGGAAGAGTCATCAGCACTCCGATTGGAGCGGCTGGCAGTTCCAATCGATGCCATGAGCGGATAGGGATTTTCGAGACAACTCCGATTCCATAACCCGACAAACCGATGGGGTTCTTGTTGGTGATGATTCGCGCATCCGCATCGGTGGTACCGCGCCAATTTTCATCCGGCGAACCGATAACCGAGGGAGCAAAGGCCCAGTGCTCTGCATCCATCATCGCGGCAATCGTGGCTACTTGATTTGAGTCGGCTGATCGAGCCAAGCGGAAGTCCATCTCCTGCAGGCCAAGAAGATCGGGATTGAGGGTGCGAAGGGCGCTTGCTAGCAGCGTGTTTGGCTCAGCAGGGCTCCCAGACGGGGCATTTTCTTGCCCGCAGGTGAGCGGGGTTGCTAGGCCATGGAGGAGATTCCAAGAGGTGAGGCGCATGGGTTCATGCTAGTAGTGTCGCCCATCATGAGTGCGAGCCAGGAAAAGAAGCCAGGGCGGTTACATGGCCTTCTCCTTGCTCGCAGCTCCATAGATCGCGCCGGTGATATTCGGACAGATTCGGCAAAACTGGATTCCCTCTGGCGAAGCGCCAAAATCCTGGTTCTGGTCAAAGATCGATTTCATGCCTCTGATGCGGCCTTAATTTTCCATGATTCTATTTCAATCCATGGAATTGGTGAACGATATTTTCTAGGAATCGATCGAGAGACCGGAGTCGGCTACTTTGTCTGGCATACCGATGAGGAAATTATTGATGAGGACGATCTTCGTGCACTTCGCCAGATCGGCGCGATGCTCTCGGATAAAGAGGCAGGGCTGGCAGTGCACGCCCTCGGATTGGCGAACTGGCACCACACGCACCCGTGCTGTTCTCGGTGCGGCGCGAAGACAAGAATCGGTTTAGGTGGAGCGGTTCGAATCTGTGACGTGGATGGAAGCGAACATCATCCACGGACTGATCCCGCCGTGATCGTCTTGGTGAAAGATGAAGCCGATCGCCTACTTCTTGGACGACAGCGAGTCTGGGTGGAGAAACTATTCTCCAACTTTGCCGGCTTTGTCGAGCCGGGTGAATCTTTTGAACAGAGCGTTGTCAGGGAAGTATCGGAGGAATCTGGCGTTCTCGTTCATTCGGTGCATTATTTGGGTTCGCAGCCGTGGCCCTTTCCCGCTTCGATCATGATCGCTTTCGAGGCGATTACTTCGGATCCTGATGTTGCTCGCCCCGACGGTGAAGAAATTGTGGAATTGCGTTGGTATTCGCGGGAGGAGATGCGCGATGCAGTTAAGAGTGGAGAACTCATACTTCCGTCGCAGATCAGCGTTTCTCGTAGAATGATTGAACATTGGTACGGCGCTGGAGCAGCAGAAGATCTTTCGGCTCCACATGGATCCCCACATGGATCTCCTCGTGGATGAGGCGCGGGGTTCAAACGAAATCCGCGCTGAAGAGATTTTGGACGCCCTCGATGAAGAGCAGCGCGAAGTAGCGCTCGCATCGCGTGGCCCCGTCTGCGTAATTGCAGGTGCCGGAACCGGTAAAACACGGGCAATTACTCACCGAATTGCCTACGCATCTGCAATTGGAGTGATGAATCCATCGAAGGTTCTCGCACTTACTTTCACTGCCCGAGCAGCCGGGGAAATGAGAGCTCGACTCCGCTCCCTCGGCGTCCCAAGCGTCGCCGCCAGGACAATTCACTCGGCAGCGCTCAAGCAACTTATCTATTTCTGGCCAGGAGTATTTGGTGGCAGAGCACCTGATCTTTTGACGACGAAGTCCAGCTTCGTAAAAGAGGCAATCTCCCGTGCCGGGCTCGAAGGGAAAGTATCTGCAAATTCGCGCGAGTTACTTCGTGATATTTCAACAGAGATTGAGTGGGCGAAGGTCTCTCAGATTGCTCCGGAAGATTACATCGAAGAGTCTAAATCCCGTGCCGATCGAAACAGAATAAACCCCGGGCAAGTAGCTCAGGTTTATGCGGCATATGAGAGTCTTAAGCGACAAGAGCGGACCATCGATTTTGAAGATGTTTTATTGTTGACGACTGCAATGCTTGAAGAGGAACGCGAGATACGTGAGCGAGTTCAAGATCAATACCGTTACTTCACCATTGATGAGTATCAGGATGTTTCACCGCTCCAACAGCGTCTTATCAATGCATGGCTCGGGAGCCGTGAGGAGATTTGCGTTGTGGGTGACCCGGCACAAACAATTTATTCTTTCGCAGGTGCGACTCCTGTATTCCTCAATAATTTCACTCGTAGATTTCCGGAGGCGCAGGTCATCCGACTCACATCGGGATACCGGTCTACGCCGGAAATCATTTTCATGGCCAACGCTGTCCTGCGAAGTGGATTGATGGGTCAAGAATTGGTCTCGCTCAATCCTCATGGAGCACATCCGGAAGTGACCCACTACAAGGACGAATCCAGTGAGGTGGCCGGAGTTGTCGCAGAGATAGTGAAACTCACGTCTGTTGGCATCGCAGCCCAAGATATTGCTGTGTTGGCTAGAACCAATTCGCAGCTCAATGCGCTTGAGCGGGGATGTTTAGCTGCTCGTATTCCATATCAAGTTCGGAATAATGAGAGGTTCTTCGATCGTACCGATGTAAAAGATTTTCTGCGTGCGGTTCGCCAAGCTTCCGTTATCCCTGCTCCTGGGGAGTGGATTGACGAATTACGCACGCTTGCTCAACCCTTTATTACTGGGGCCAGCACGGACGGGATTACCGCGCTACTTCACCTGGCCCGGGAAGTTGATGATGATCCAGCATTCACCCCTAAGACTCTCCGCACATATCTTCGTGAAGTAGAGGAGAGGGCCGAGCAGAATAATCCGCCCGTGATGCCAGTCACGACTTTGGCAACATTGCACGCGGCCAAAGGATTGGAGTGGGAGCACGTTTTTCTCGTGGGTTTGAACGAGGGAATTCTTCCGACGCAGAATGCGGTGGAGGAAGAGAGACGGCTCTTTTATGTGGGAATCACCCGCGCGAAAAGGCATCTCAAATTAAGTTATCGATCCAATCTCAATCCAAGCCGATTTCTACGAGAAACCGGTCTTATTGTGTAAGTGACTGGTCAGTAGTTAAACCCTGATATGAAGGCAGCGATGGAAAATGACGCGACACGAACATCCAGTATCTAATTAATTTGCATCAATCGTGGTTAGTGCTTTAGTCTGTAGCACTGCTTGATCGAGTGATCAAGAAATTGTATCGATGAAGAAATTCTTCGATTGATTAGCTTAAAGCGAAAGGAAGCGCAAAATGCAGTTGTTTTCAACACATTTCACTGTAGCGCTTTCGGCTGCAGGAAATCACGCCGCCACCGCTACCGCCAACCGTGCGTCAAAGCGCACCACTTGGTATCCCGCATTTGGCGAAAAGGCCGCTTGGAGTTTGATCGGATAAACCGAACAAGACCCCAAGGGCCACGAATCCATAAGGATTCGGGCCCTTTTTCTTTTCCCCAAGAAAACTAGAGATCAGAAGAGAAGGACACGAGAAAGAAGACAACTGGGAATCCAGTAGAGATGAGGTGAGGAGAATGACCGTTCTCTTTAGTGAATTATTAGTGCCAGGGTGGGCTAACAACGGTGAGAAGATCGGCCTTGATGATGTCACAGGCGCGTATGGCTCAGAGATCGCCTTCGCATTGCCATGTCACACCTCAGATCCCGAACTCTTCTTCTCTGATCGGAGTGAGGAAATTGCGCTGGCCAAGTCTCTCTGTGGCGGATGCCCCGTTCGTGCTCAATGTCTGCAGGCTGCACTTTCACGAGAAGAGCCATGCGGAATCTGGGGCGGAGAGCTATTTGAAAATGGGCGAGTAATCGCCCGCAAGCGAACAGTGGGCCGTCCTCGACTTGTTCCGGCCGCAACTATTGAAGAGGTGGAAGAGTCCGATGCCGCTTGATATGCATGGTCGGTCTACCACGTACATCCGCACGCAGGATGGCGGGCATATAACCGTTCTTGTATAAGCATGGGCGCGTGAAAATTGATACGAGCTGAGGCCCCAATCAGTTTCGATTTTCCTCCGTCCAAGAATGCAAGAAGTTCTAGTGCGAGAAATCCTGCGACATGGTGGGCTACCGCTACGGGAACTTCGACTGCGGGAGAGTTCTGCTTCTTCCAGGAGATGTCTCGCCATAGATCGTTGAGATCCTCATTAGCAATTGCCACGCACCTGGTGCAGGGTGTCTTTCCCGGAATCACAAGAGGGCCGATAGTGACTGAAGCGCCATCTGGGTTATCAACCAGTAGGTGTGCGACTCCCTCGCTCATCCAGGTTTGGAGTTCATCGGACGGGGGAGTTCCGACGACTATCGAAATTGTTTGTTCTGCAGTTTCGCTCTTTTCTTGGCCATCCGCGTTCTGCTTTCTACTTGATCTAGCACCTGTAGTAGTTGGGGTAAGTGGGGTAAGTGGGAATAGAGAGAGTTCTCGCGCCATCTCATCGACTCGAGCCTTGTATGAAAGGCCAATGTCGCTGGCTCTTAAGAAACCCGCGCACAGGTCGGGTTCGGAGATGGCCCGATTCTCCTGCACGTCGTGGAGGCGAGTTTGAGTTACGCCACTGGAGAGAAGAATTCCGTAGAGCAGAGTGGCGATTCGCGATCCGCCATAGATATTGACGTGCCAACCTCGCCGCGAATTTACTATCGAAACTCCTCCGTCTTTGGCTTCGGAGTGCCAGGTAGCAGAAGCGAGCTCTGGTACGAGTCTGGCTTTCAATTGCTGGAATGCACCATCACTACTGTCGTCTCCCGCGTGTGAAGCGCGATTGGCGTTGGGAGAATGAAAACGGGTGTGAACTGCGATCTTTGTGGATTGGGTATCGATCAACCGTGCGGCGTCGAGTTCGGTGATGAGACCTTGGATCTCTTCAACAGGGGTATCAAGCATCTGGCTTAACTCCGCACACGACTTCTCCCCACTCAAGAAATTGATAACTTCGCGCGCCGGTGATGAGAGGGCAATGCCCGCATCCGTCCGTCCGACGTAGGTGAAATCCGCTCGAGCCACGACGAGCACGCCAACCTTTAGGCGCGGATTCGCATTTTTGAGATGTACATCACTCTTCTCATCCATAACTTCACCATTTTTCATCTGGCCTCTTCTCTCTTCGCGTATGGAGAACGCTCGCTCAGAAGAAAGAGGTGCAAGGTCAAGGGCACGCAGAAGTGTTGACGAACTGGCGAAATGTGAGCGCGAAGTGAGATTGCGGCTACGTCCTGATTGGTATGGGCCAATTGATGCATGAGCCTGCGCCCGCGCAGGGGCATAAAAAAACTGGCGCTCTGATACAGAGCGCCAGTCTCTCAACTTCTACGTGACCGCATACGCGGTTCTTTAACGCAGTCGAGAAAAAAGGTTGGGCTTACTGTTCCTTGCCAAGAATGCGGTTGAGCTTGGTGCCACAGACCGAGCAGATGCCCTGAGCCATGCGGCGACCAGAGTCTGAGACTTTTACGGTTCCCGTAAAGTCACGCTTCTCCTTGCACTTAACGCAGTAAGCGTCACCTGTGTATGTCTCTGGTTCTGTCATGTCCTCCTCCAATCGACGCAAGCGGTTCGTGGGAGAGCTTCCCGACTCATAAGCGAGCGTGCAACGGTCACGATACCCCTGCCTGAGCGTGAAAGGGTGGATTCTGAGCGCATATCGGGATCTTTTTAAGCCTGTTTAGATCGCCATTTACCCCCTCATGCGCCCCACACCCCCCATGTCTGGCTATGGGGACAAGGATGGAGGAGTCAGGGCGTTCTCGGCGGCCTCGTAGCCATCCAGATAGGCCTGGGCAAGGTCGGCTTGAGGAAATCGGGCGAGGAGTTCCTGGAAATGGGTCCCGTGGTCCCCATAGCGAAGATGGATACCTTCGTGGAAGAGCACGAAATCCAGGACGTACTCGGGAAAGCGCGCTAGGCGGGCAGAAATCCGGATTGTGCCATCCACATTGGTGCAGGAACCCCATCGCCCGTTCATATTCTCCCGCCAGGTGACGGAGAAGGGTCGCTCGCTCATCTCGGGGGCCCACTGAATAAGAAGCTCGCAGACCCGAGTTGAAAGTGCCGAATCGCTGATCACGCGAGTTGCCTCTTGGGCTCGAACCTTTGCAACCATCTCTGGAACAACCATCCGTTCATCGGCTTTGCTCAGTCTGGCTGGGATGGAGACCACAATCTGCCCACCCTGGCGGTAGGCAGCGATATTTCGCTTCCTCCGAGTGGACCGGATAACAATAATTTCGCCCTCTGAAATTCCAGGGAGCACTTGGGAGAGAGACTGCTCAAGAAATT
>JBAZYI010000075.1:0-6547 GCA_041659345.1 Candidatus Nanopelagicaceae bacterium
CGGTGTAAGCAATTACAACGCGGCTCAGTTGCGCCGCGCTATCGAGATAGGTGGTACTCCCGCAGAAGGTGGACTTGTTTCCATTCAAAATCAATATAGTCCGAGATATCGCCATGAGGCTGACGTACTAGAAATCTGCGAAGAGTATGGAATTGCCTACCTTCCTTGGTCGCCACTCGGCGGAATTAGAAATGCCCGACAACTAACTGGCGGGGATTTTTCGGCCTTTAGTGAGTTAGGAAAGAAGAAAGGTGTTTCGGCATTTGCAGTGACGATTGCTTGGCTTCTACATCTCTCGCCAACGGTGATCCCAATTCCTGGAACTACCCGCGTTTCCTCACTACTTGATGATTTCGAAGGAGTTGGCATTTCACTGACCGCAGATGAGATGAATTATTTGAACTCGAGTTTGCCAGAAAGTGTTTCAATTGATGATGAATTATTGGATCAACCAGTATTTAGAACTGAGAAGCAGAACTAAATTAACTCAAGTGTCGCTTCGTTCGTATTTCACGAATTATTTCGAGCCCAAGCGGGAGCAAACTAAGAAGAATGATCACTCCGATTATTGGAAGTAGGTAGGAGTCAATCGACCCTTTAAGTTTCTCTCCAAGGATGTAGCCGAGCAGAGCAATACCATCGGCCCAGATTATCCCGCCTATAACATTCCAGAGTAAAAACTTTGAGGCTGGTATACGCACGATCCCGCACAAAGGATTTATCAGTGTGCGTACGAAGGGAATGTAGCGAGCCAGAACAATCGCCCGGCCCGGCCCATACTTCTTGAGCCATTTCTCGGTAGCCACGACGCGGGAGCGGTTGAAAACCCGTCCATCCGGACGGTCAAAGAGTGGACGTCCAAAGCGATGGCCAATGTAATGACCTAACTGAGACCCGAGGATTGTGGCAATCGGCGCTCCGACAAAGAGCCCAGCGACGGAGAGATGGGCTCCACCCAGAAGGGTGGCGGCCGAACCCGAGGCGGCTAGCCCAGCGATGAAAAGAAGGGAATCCCCTGGAAGAATGAGGCCGATCAGTAAGCCGGTTTCGGCAAAGAGGGCTCCTAGGATTCCGAGAAGTCCCAGATCGACAATGATGGATTTAGCGTCCAGGAGGTTCATAGGTCGCAACCCTAACCCCATAGGGCCAGATACGAAACGCACAGGGGTCAGGCGGAGCGATTGTGCTCTTTCTTTTAATCGCGAGCCTGCCCATGAAGTTTGAATGGGTCCAAATGTGGCGTAATAGATAGGTACGAACGGATGGATTTGTGGTTAGGGCGGACCCTGTGCGTACACTCTGGTCATCTTTGCCCCAAGAGGGGGTCCCGATCTCCAATGGAGGAGAAATGCGAGCTGCCAGCTCTCTCGTGCATGTCACAGGAACAAACCTCACGTATGTCTATATCGTCCTTGCAATCTCGCTCGGAGCACTGGCAATTGCCTGGGCCCTGCGTGCACAAGTCTTAGCCGCCGATGAAGGCACTGAAAAAATGCGTGAAATTGCCGCTGCTATTCAAGAGGGCGCCACTGCATATCTCACTCGTCAATTTAGAACACTTTCCTATTTTGTGGGAATAGTCTTCCTCCTCCTCTTCGCCCTTCCGGGTGATGGAGATATTCGCATCGGCCGTTCAATCTTCTTCTTGTTGGGTGCGGTCTTCAGTGCACTCGTTGGATACAACGGAATGTGGCTTGCCGTGCGCGCGAATGTTCGCGTAGCGGAAGCTGCCCGACAAAGGTCGGCAGAGAAGGCAGTTCGAATCGCATTCCGTACCGGTGGAGTTGTGGGCATGACCACTGTCGGTCTCGGACTCGTTGGCGCTTCGCTCGTTGTCATTATTTACCGTGAGAATGCACCGTCAGTACTTGAAGGATTTGGATTTGGTGCGGCGATGGTCGCCATGTTCATGCGTGTTGGTGGCGGTATCTTTACTAAGGCGGCAGATGTTGGAGCTGACTTGGTCGGTAAAGTTGAAAAGAATATTCCGGAAGATGATCCACGTAACGCAGCAACAATCGCAGATAACGTTGGAGATAACGTCGGTGACTGTGCTGGTATGGCTGCAGACCTCTTCGAGTCTTACGCCGTAACTCTTGTCGCTGCACTCATTCTTGGTAAAGCTGGTTTTGGCGATTCGGGTCTCATCTACCCACTGATTGTTCCTGCAATTGGAACCGTCACTGCGGTTATCGGAATCTTCTTGACTCGTATGCGCAGCACTGACAAGTCAGCAATGGATTCGATCAACCGGTCATTCTTCATGTCAGCAGTTATCAGCGCCATCCTCACTGGACTTGCAACATTCATTTATCTTCCAAGTGATTTCAGTCTTCTTACCGGCTTGTCGGCTACTGCGGTAGCAGATGCTGGAAATATCAACCCACGGGTTCTTGCATTCGGTGCAGTCCTCATCGGCATCCTGCTTGCTGCATCCATTCAAGTACTTACTGGCTTCTTCACCTCAGTCGGCAGACGCCCAGTCAATGATGTTGCTGCATCGTCTCAAACGGGCGCAGCGACAGTACTTCTTTCAGGCATCTCCATAGGCTTCGAATCAGCTGTTTATTCGGCTATTTTGATCGCATCGGCAGTATTTGGTGCCTTCTTGCTTGGCGGCGGAAGCATCGTTCTCTCACTCCTCGCTATTGCGCTCGCAGGCACCGGATTGCTCACAACTGTAGGCGTAATTGTGGCGATGGATACCTTCGGTCCCATTTCAGATAACGCTCAAGGCATTGCTGAAATGTCAGGCGACGTTGAGGGCGAAGGTTCATTGATCCTTACATCTCTTGATGCGGTTGGTAACACCACTAAAGCAATCACAAAGGGAATTGCAATCGCGACAGCAGTACTTGCTGCGACTGCGCTCTTCGGAGCCTTTACAGATGCGATCAAGACGGCAGTTGAGACTGCCGGAGAGAACGCGGCAAATCTTGCCCTCCAATTCCAAGGAGTACTTGATGTTGCCAATCCTCGCAACCTTGTAGGGCTCATCATCGGTGCAGCGGTTGTGTTCCTCTTCTCTGGCCTAGCAATCAATGCAGTATCACGAGCGGCTGGCGCAGTTGTCGTAGAAGTTCGCAAGCAGTTCATCGAGCACCCCGGCATTATGGAAGGTACAGAGAAGCCTGAGTACGGACGTGTAGTTGATATCTGTACTCGCGACTCACTCCGTGAACTCGCGACACCGGGACTCCTCGCAGTCATGGCTCCGATCGCTGTTGGCTTTGGCCTTGGTGTCGGGTCTCTCGGCGCGTATCTTGCAGGTGCAATCGGAACCGGAACACTGATGGCAGTATTCCTCGCGAACTCTGGTGGCGCATGGGATAACGCAAAGAAGATGGTCGAAGATGGTCATTTTGGTGGCAAAGGTTCTGAAGCGCATGCTGCCACAATCATTGGAGACACAGTCGGAGATCCATTTAAAGACACAGCGGGTCCTGCAATCAACCCATTGATCAAGGTCATGAACCTTGTTGGTCTCTTGATTACCCCCGCGATCGTCAGCATGTCACTAGGTGGTCACACCGGAACGAGCACAGCAATCGGCCTGTTCGCATTTGCGGTCATTGTTGGCGCACTTATTCATAACCGTCGCAAATCGACAATGATTGAGTATTAAAGGGTGCGGTTTTATCCCTCGAAATACCTAAGGCGGTTATGGCAAAGGAACTAAAGAAGCTGGTGATTGTTGAATCCCCAGCCAAGGCGCGCAAGATTGGCAGCTACCTCGGCGATGAGTACATCGTCGAGGCTAGCGTCGGCCACATTCGCGACCTGCCCCAGCGTGCCGCCGACATTCCCAAGGAGTACAAGGGGATTGCGTGGGCAAAGGAAGGCGTCAATATCGAGGAGGATTTCGCTCCTTTATACGTAATTAACCCCGATAAGAAGGCCAAAGTGGCCGAATTGAAGGCGTTAATGAAGGATGCCGACGAGTTGATCCTTGCAACTGACGAGGACCGAGAGGGCGAGGCGATCGCCTGGCACCTGGTCGAAGTCCTAGCGCCAAAAATTCCAATCAAGCGGATGGTCTTTAACGAAATCACGAAGGAGGCGATTCAGAGAGCGGTCAACGAAACCCGCGATCTGGATTACCACCTCATTGATGCGCAGGAGACTCGGCGCGTACTTGATCGACTCTTTGGCTATCGCCTTTCACCAGTCCTCTGGAAGAAAGTAATGCCGCGCATCTCAGCTGGGCGCGTTCAATCCGTGGCAACGCGACTCATCGTTGAGAAAGAACGCGAGCGAATGGCCTTCGTTTCATCCTCATGGTGGGATGTGGCGGCGAAGTGCGATCTTGGATTCAACGCAAGGCTTATCAGCGTTGACGGTAAGAAGGTCGCTGCGACAAGCGATTTCGGTGCGGATGGATCCGTTAAGGAGAAATCATTTGCCAACATCCTTCTTCTCAATGAATCTAGCGCGAAAGAGTTGGTCGATTCTCTAAAGATTTCCCCGCTCACTGTTAAATCTATTGAAGAGTCGCCACGCACAGAACGTCCTAAGCCACCCTTCACCACCTCGACACTTCAGCAAGATGCCGGTGGACGTTTGGGCTGGGGTGCTCAGATCACAATGCGCATCGCGCAACGGTTGTATGAAAATGGATACATCACGTATATGCGTACGGATTCTGTAAATCTTTCAGCGCAGGCAATCACTGCCGCACGCAATGCAGCAAAGGCGCTTTATGGAGCAGATCATGTTTCGGAGACGCCACGCGTTTATGCAAGCAAAACGAAGAACGCCCAGGAAGCGCATGAAGCCATCCGACCTGCCGGAGACAGTTTTCGTACTCCAGGTGAATTGGCTCCCGAACTTTCACGCGACGAATTCGCACTTTATGATTTGATTTGGAAACGGACTGTTGCCTCGCAGATGGCCGATGCCAAGAAGATGCAGATGCGTGTGGATTTCGAAGCATCGACAAATGACGGGAAAGAGACTCTCTTTAGAGCAAACGGTTCGGTCATTACATTCCATGGATTTTTAGCGGCTTATGATGACACGACGGACGAGAAGAGCGATGAAGAGACTGGTGAGGAGAATAAGGACCGCCGTCTGCCCGCTATGAGCGTTGGACAGGCGATAAAAGTGGCGGAATATAGCTGCGAAGGCCATGACACAAAGCCTCCGGCTCGATACACCGAACCAACTCTCGTGAAGAAGTTGGAAGAACTCGGGATCGGCCGTCCTTCGACATTCGCCTCAATCATTCAGACTATTCAAGACCGTGGGTATGTCTATAAGCGCGGTCGAGCTCTTGTACCCACTTTCCTAGCCTTCTCCGTGACAGGCTTGCTCGAACAGCATTTTTCAAAATTAGTGGATTATGAATTCACGGCAAGCATGGAAGAAGACCTCGACAAGATTGCAGCCGGTGAAGCGCAACGTGTTGATTGGTTGAGAGATTTCTTTTACGGACATGACGGGCAGCCAGGCCTCAATGAACTGTCGGCAGATCTCGGCGCCATCGATGCGCGAGAAGTGAACACGATGCGCCTTGGTGATGATATTCAGATCCGGGTTGGAAGATACGGTGCCTATCTTCAGCAAGGCGAGGGAGAGGATCGCAAGCTGGCCAATATTCCAGAGACTATGGCGCCAGATGAATTAACACTGGCGGTGGCAAAGGAAATTCTTGCACAACCCTCAGGAGAGCGCGAACTAGGAGTCGATCCCAATACTGGCCTTGATGTGATTGCGAAGTCCGGACGCTTTGGTCCATATGTTTCGGAAGTCCTGCCAGAGGATGCGAAGAAGGGCGATAAGGCAAAGACCGCCTCGTTGCTATCGACCATGACTTTGGACACCATTACTTTTGAAGATGCGATGAAGTTGCTCTCACTTCCTCGCACTCTTGGGACGGATTCCGAAACCGGCGAGGAGATAACAGTTCAGAACGGCCGTTATGGTCCCTACCTCAAGCGTGGGGCTGATTCACGCACTCTCGCAAGTGAAGACCAACTTTTCTCTTTGTCACTCGATGAAGCCATTGCAATCTATAAAGAACCGAAAGTTCGACGAAGAGGAGTTGCCAAGCCACCTTTGAAGGAATTGGGTCTTGATGCGGCGACTCAGAAGCCAGTTATCGTCAAAGATGGTCGATTTGGAATGTATGTGACCGATGGAGAAACAAATGCGACTCTACGTCGAGGTGACACTCTTGAAGGATTGACCTTAGAGCGAGGACTTGAACTGCTGGCTGGGCGACGCGCTTGGGAAGCTGAGAATGGGCCGTCTCCCAAGAAAGCCCGCAAAAAAGTGACTTCCAAGAAGAGTGCCACCAAATCGTCCAAATCACCCAAATCATCGAGAGCCCCCAGAACAAGTGCTCCTACTTTGACTAAGAACACTGTAAAGAAGGCGGCATCAAAGAGAGTTGCAAAGAAATCAGCGACTGGAAAAGCCAAATCAGTTACCAGTAGTAAATAGCCGGTTCGGACTACCCTTACCCCGTGGCACGCTCACTCCCAACCCCAGCAGCTCTCGCACCGGATCAGACCCGTGGTGTCATGGCCATCCCGGCCTTCCGCAA
>JBAZYI010000076.1:0-6496 GCA_041659345.1 Candidatus Nanopelagicaceae bacterium
AAATAAATCCCATCAAGCAGTTCGCTTGATTACTTGCTAGAAAGGTAAGAAAAATGACAGGCACACTCAACCTGGTCGGTTATGGCCTCTCTGCAATCGGACCCGCGATTGCTACCGGCATGATCTTCGCTGCTTACATCAGTGGCGTTGCACGTCAGCCAGAAGCACGTAGCGTCCTCCAGCCAATCGCCTTCCTTGGATTCGCACTTGCTGAAGCACTTGCGCTCTTCGGTCTCGTTCTCGCGTTCGTTCTCTAAATTCTGACGATGCACTCAATTAATCTGGCAGCGGAGACTGTAGAGAAGATCAACCCTCTAATTCCGCATACCGCAGAGTTGGTTGTCGGCTTTATCGCCTTCACCCTTCTATTCCTGGTCATGAAATCCAAAGTTGTGCCGATGTTTGAAAAAGGATTTGCGGCACGAACGCAGGCCATTCAAGGCGGAATTGAGAAGGCGGAGAAGGCTCAGATTGAGGCCGAACGCGCTCTGCGTCAATACACTGAGCAACTTTCAAAGGCTCGCGAAGAGGCCCACTTACTCCGTGAAGATGCCCGCACGCAAGGTGTTGCGATCATTGAAGAATTTCGTGGCAAAGCGCAGGAAGAGGCTGCACGTATTACCGCCGCCGCTCACGCTTCAATTGAAGCCGAACGTCAGCAGGCAGTCACTTCGCTTCGTAATGAAGTTGGGGCACTCGCTGTTGAGTTGGCATCCAAAATCGTTGGTGAGTCACTCGACGACCAGGCGAGAGCCTCACGCGTCGTTGACCGATTCCTTGACGATCTAGAAACCTCGAACAATCCAACGTCAAAGTCCAAGTAAGACCACTTCGGAAAGATAGGTAGATGAGAGCACATTTCGGCGGAAGCAGCAGAGAATCTTTAAAGGTCTCTCGCTTGGCCATAGATGCTGCCGTAAAAGGGGCAAGCCCTGAAGCGGCATCGACTCTATCTACCGAACTCTTCTTCGCAGCGATGATTCTCGCTGGTTCTATCGGCTTGCGCCGCGCGATCACTGATCCATCACGTGATAACGATGCAAAGGCAACTCTCGTCACAGAGATTTTTGGAAAGTCAGTCGACGCGAAGGCAGTTGGAATCCTGACCACGATTTCCTCACTTCGATGGTCTTCATCGGGGGATCTCGTCCAGGTGGTCGAGCAACTAGCGATTGAATCTGAAGCATCGGCAGCCAATATGGGCAACGAACTTGATCGCGTTGAGGATGAGTTCTTTGCGACATCGCAAGCGATTTCCGGATCATTTGATCTTCGGAAAGCCCTTCTGGTTCCCGACGCTGTTGATGCAAAAGCTGCCCTTGTGCAAGGACTTCTTGGCAAGACCGCCACGGCATCGACCATTAAATTGGTGACGCACCTTGTCAACAATCTTCGCGGACGAAGCATTGAATCCGCCTTTGAGGATTACCTTCATGCGCTCGCAGCGCGCCGCAACCGCGTTATTGCCCATGTTCGGGTGGCAGCGGCTCTGAGCGATGCCCAGCACGATCGACTTGTGACTGTTCTGACTGCTCAAGTTGGACAACCGGTCCGGGTCAACCTTGAAATCGACCCAACCATTGTTGGGGGAGTAAGCGTGATGTTTGGCGATGAAATCGTCGATGGAAGTATCAGTAATCGAATAGCGGATGCCGGACGAGCTCTCGTCGGTGTACACGCGTAAAGAAATTATTTAACCGACCAATAAGGGAGAAGAAGATGGCCGAACTGCAGATCCGACCAGAGGAAATTCGCGATGCACTTGCGAATTTCGTGAAGTCGTACGATCCAGGAGTCGCTGCACGTGATGAGGTCGGAACCGTCACGCAAGCAGGCGACGGAATCGCCCGTATCGAAGGACTTCCGTCCACTATGGCCAACGAACTTCTTCAGTTCGAGAATGGCACATTGGGTTTAGCGCTTAACCTCGACGTACGTGAAATCGGCGTTGTTATTCTGGGTGACTACGCTGGAATCGAAGAAGGCACGTCCGTTCGTCGTACCGGAGAAATTCTCTCCGTACCAGTCGGAGATGCGTTCCTTGGTCGCGTAGTTGATCCACTTGGTCGTCCCATCGATGGCAAGGGCGAAATTAAAGCCGATGCCCGTCGTATTCTTGAATTGCAGGCACCTTCGGTAGTTCAGCGTCAACCAGTTAAGGAGCCACTGGCCACTGGAATCAAGGCAATCGACGCGATGACTGCTATTGGTCGCGGACAGCGCCAGTTGATCATTGGTGACCGCCAGACTGGAAAGACTGCAGTTGCTGTCGACACCATCATCAACCAACTTGAGAATTGGAAGACCGGAGATCCAAAGAAGCAAGTGAAGTGCATCTACGTTGCAATTGGGCAGAAAGGTTCGACCATCGCTTCCGTTAAGGCATCACTGGAAGAAGCCGGCGCAATGGAGTACACAACCATCGTTGCATCCCCTGCTTCAGACCCAGCCGGCTTCAAGTACCTTGCTCCGTACACTGGTTCTTCCATCGGCCAGCACTGGATGTACGCGGGCCAGCATGTGCTCATTGTTTTTGATGACCTCTCAAAGCAGGCCGAGGCATACCGTTCCGTCTCGCTCTTGCTCCGCCGACCACCAGGGCGCGAGGCTTACCCAGGAGATGTTTTCTACTTGCACTCACGTCTTCTCGAGCGTTGCGCAAAGCTTTCCGACGAACTCGGCGGTGGTTCTATGACCGGTCTTCCAATCATCGAAACAAAGGGAAATGACGTTTCCGCGTTTATCCCGACCAACGTAATTTCTATTACTGATGGACAGTGCTTCTTGGAGACCGACCTCTTCAACGCAGGTGTACGTCCAGCTATCAACGTGGGTGTTTCTGTATCCCGTGTCGGTGGTTCGGCGCAGACAAAGGCAATGAAGAAGATCGCTGGACGTCTTCGTTTGGACCTTGCACAGTTCCGCGAACTCGAGGCATTCGCTGCATTTGGTTCTGACCTGGATGCCGCGTCAAAGGCGCAACTTGAGCGCGGTGCGCGCATGGTCGAACTCTTGAAGCAGGGCCAGTACTCGCCGTATTCACTTGAGAAGCAGATCGTTTCAATCTGGGCCGGTACTTCAGGTCAACTCGACGATGTTGCGGTCCCTGACATTCGGCGCTTTGAAACCGAGCTTCTTGATTTCATCGCCCTGGAGCGCAAGTCAATCTTCAATGTGATTTCCGAGACCAAAGAACTCAAGGACGACACGGTTACTGCTCTTGAAGAGGCGGTAACGATGTTCAAGTCCCGCTTTGTCTCCTCGGCTGCCAAGGTTGTCTATGACAAGCCCGTTGATGCCCTTGAGGGCGAAGTAAACGAACAAGTCACGAAGTACGTTGCGCCGGCGGTAAAGAAGTAAACAATGGGTGCCCAACTACGCGTTTATCGCCGCCGGATGCGTTCGGTCAAGGCGACTAAAAAGATTACGAAAGCCATGGAGTTGATTTCGGCCTCTCGTATTGTCAAGGCGCAGCAAAAAGTTTGGGCCTCTACTCCGTATGCAAATGAGTTGACCCGTGCGGTTTCTGCATTGGCCACGTACTCCTCTACTGATCATCCATTGACGACGGCAGAGGAAAATCCACAACGTGCAGCAGTCCTGATTATTTCTTCTGACCGAGGCATGGCCGGCGCATATTCGAATAACGCGATTAAAGAGGGCGAGCAACTCGCAACCCTTCTGAGAGAGCGCGGATTGGAAGTGCGTCCGTACCTTGTTGGACGCAAAGCGGTGAATTACTACAAATTCCGCAACCGAGATGTCGCTGGGTCGTGGACTGGATTCTCCGATAGCCCAAGTTATGAGAATGCCAAGGAAGTTGCGGGAGTACTGATAAAGGCGTTCGTCGCAGATGCATCGAGTGAGGACTATGGAATCGATGAGATTCACATTATCTATACTGAATTTCAGTCAATGATGACTCAGACTGCCATGGCGAAGCGGATGCTGCCTCTTGAGGTCGTCGAGACAGACGCACCGATTCCAGAAGGCTTGCTTCCGATGTATGAGTTTGAACCAGATGCCACTAGCGTGCTGGATGCACTTCTGCCGAGTTATATAGAGGCACGAATCTTCAACGCGATGTTGCAATCAGCTGCTTCCGAGCATGCTGCTCGCCGTCGCGCGATGAAGTCAGCAACTGACAACGCTGATGATTTAATCAAGTCGCTCACGCGACGTGCGAACGCGGCCCGTCAGGCCGAAATTACCCAGGAAATCAGTGAAATTGTTGGCGGCGCAGACGCGCTCGCCTCGGCTAGTGCAGGGAGTGAATGATGTCGACAGTAACCGGAAAAGGTCGAGTAGCGCGCGTTATTGGACCGGTGGTGGATATTGAATTCCCCGCCGACTCAATGCCATCGATTTTTAATGCACTACACGTTGATGTGACTATGAACGGTCAGACGCGTATGTTGACGATGGAGGTGGCTCAGCACATCGGAGACAACCTCGTGCGTGCGATCTCGATGCAGCCAACTGACGGAATGGTCCGTGGCGCAGAAGTGAGCGACACCGGGTCCGCGATTTCTGTGCCAGTCGGTGATGTCACCAAGGGACACGTCTTCAACACACTTGGCGAGTCACTTGATGTCCCTACATCATCCCTTGATATCAAAGAGCGCTGGCCAATTCACCGCAATGCACCGGCATTCGATCAACTTGAGTCAAAGACTGAAATGTTCGAAACCGGTATCAAGGTCATCGACCTACTGACGCCATATGTAAAGGGCGGAAAGATAGGCCTCTTCGGTGGTGCTGGCGTTGGTAAGACTGTTCTTATTCAGGAAATGATTTACCGCGTAGCCGAAAACTTCGGTGGTGTATCCGTATTCGCTGGTGTTGGAGAGCGTACCCGTGAAGGAAACGACCTCTTCTTGGAAATGACCGAGACCGGCGTTATCAATAAGACCGCCTTGGTCTTCGGCCAGATGGACGAGCCACCAGGGACCCGTCTCCGCGTTGCTCTCTCTGCTCTCACCATGGCGGAGTATTTCCGCGATGTGCAGAAGCAGGATGTTCTTCTCTTCATCGACAACATCTTCCGCTTTACCCAGGCAGGTTCTGAGGTCTCAACTCTTCTCGGCCGCATGCCATCCGCTGTTGGCTACCAGCCAACACTTGCCGATGAAATGGGCCAGCTGCAAGAGCGAATCACTTCTACCCGTGGTCACTCGATTACTTCGATGCAGGCAATTTATGTTCCTGCTGACGACATCACTGACCCAGCTCCTCACACGACCTTCGCGCACTTGGATGCGACAACAGTTCTCTCTCGTCCAATTTCAGAACTGGGTATTTATCCTGCAGTGGATCCACTTGACTCAACGTCGCGTATTTTGGATCCTCGCTACATCGGCGAGCATCACTTCCGTGTTGCCAACCGCACCAAGCAGATTCTGCAGCGCTACAAGGATTTGCAGGACATCATTGCAATTCTTGGTATCGACGAACTCTCTGAAGAGGACCGCATTCTCGTTGGACGTGCTCGCCGTATCCAGCGCTTCCTTTCCCAGAACACCTTCGTTGCCAAGGTCTTTACCGGTCTTGATGGCTCATTCGTTCCACTCAACGACACCATTGAAGCTTTCGAAGCACTGGCTGATGGAAAGTACGACCATGTTCCAGAACAAGCATTCTTTATGTGCGGTGGACTCGATGATGTCGAGCGTCGCGCCGCAGAATTGGCTAAGGGTTAATAGACCATGTCTGAAGGTGTGCTTGGAGTCGAACTCGTAACTCCGGAGGCGAGAGTCTGGTCCGGTCAGGCATCAATGGTCTCTGCCCGTACCGTTGAAGGTGACTTGGGAGTTCTTCCTGGCCACGCACCACTTTTTGGCGTTCTAGTCGATGGAAAAGTAAGTATTAAGGCTCTCGATGGCGCCGTGACCGAATTTGAAGTTCACGGCGGGTTTCTTTCCGTATCAAATAATCGGGTTTCGATCTTGACCGAGAGCACCAACTAGCGCGGATTATAAAAACACCAAAGCCCCGAGATTTTCTCTCGAGGCTTTAGGTTGTAGCTCAATAAATAAAGCATCAATACAGCACTAACGAAGCATCGAAACTATAACATGATCCTTCGCATTATAGCTTTTGGTATGTGGAACTTTGATAAATCACTATACGTAACTAATGCATTTCTATTCAGTCACGCGTTCCGCATTAGCTTTCATCATTGATGGGTGAGCGTGCGAGAAGGTTATGGTTGACAAGACTCTAACCTCGATATACTGTAAGAGTCATGATGACCAAAACACCCATGGGCAAACCTCCGTTCGGCTATGACCCTTCCCAATACCCGCCATTTGCGGTAACGGTGGATGTGGTAATCCTGACCATGTCCGAAGGTGAGTTGCACGTACTGCTCGTGCGCCGTGGCCAAGCCCCGTTTGAAGGTGAGTGGGCGATTCCTGGTGGTTTCAAACGTCCCACCGAAACGTTGGATGAAGCGGCAAAGCGTGAGTTGACCGAGGAGACCGGTGTTGATGCCGCG
>JBAZYI010000077.1:0-6468 GCA_041659345.1 Candidatus Nanopelagicaceae bacterium
TCCGCAAATTGAATGACGCTGGAACGACATTCTTAATTGTCGAACACAATATTCCACTTGTTTTAAGTTTGTGTGATTACGTTCATGTTCTCTCTGCAGGAGAGTTGATGGTCTCTGGCACACCGGAAGAAGTCAGAAATGATGAAGCGGTCATTGAGGCCTACCTCGGTCCAGATAACCTCTTGGAGGAGAGCAATGACTGAGTTAGCGCTGACGTTATCGAAGATTGAAGCCGGATACGGCGGGGGAATGGTATTACAGGGACTGGATATCGAAATCAGGAAAGGCTCGATTACTTGCATTGTTGGACCCAATGGCGCCGGCAAGAGTACGGTTTTTAGAGTAATAAGCGGCCTTCTAAAACCTTCGAAGGGTGAAGTGCGTCTGGCTGGAAAGTCTCTCGCGGGCTGCACTCCTGCGGAGATTTTGCGCTTAGGTATCACACAAGTTCCCCAATCCAGAGCTCTCTTTCCTCAAATGAGTGTGCGGGAAAATATTATGATGGGCGGATATTTAATCCGGAAAGATACAAAGTTGCTGAAGCGGCGAATCCAGATGGTCGAAGAAGCTATCCCACTTGTGAAAGAGCGTTCAGGGGATCCCGCAGGTCATCTCTCCGGCGGACAGAGGCGAATGGTAGAAATTGGGCGAGCATTGATTCTGGATCCATCATTAATCCTCATGGATGAACCATCACTCGGATTGGACCCGAAATCTGTTCTGAAGGTCGCTCATTTAATTAGGCAAATGGCGAGCGAAGGTCGCACAGTCTTGATGGTGGAACAGAACGTCAGGTTAGGGATGCATCTAGCCAATGACGGGATTGTGATGGAAGGTGGGCGTATAAGGCTATCGGCGCCGGCAAAAGACATCGCATCTGACCCGGAGGTTGCATCCATGTATTTGGGTAAAACGACCTAAGTAATCTTCTATCGTTCTATCAGTACTAATCCAGACTTTACAAAATGAATATCTTCAAACCCATCTTCGGTGACAATTACCATTTCACCAGTTTGCACACCCGCGCAATGATCTCTCGTGGTCACGTTTGGTTGTAAAACAATTGCCATTCCTGCTTCTATAAGTACATCCGGGCTATGACGTGGAATTCTCGAAGATGAGGTTCCTATTGGTGGCAAGTAACCACCTCCTAATCCATGAAATAAGTCGTCTGTGGTTGTGAAACCAGACTCTTCTATCACCCGGGATGCATCCACCAAATCCATCGCGTTGATCCCAGGTTTCAATATGCCTCTCATCTTCGCGAGTGCCAGTTCGGCCACTTCATGTAATTCTTGAAAGAGTTGGGTTGGTTTTCCAATTGCTACCGTTCTTAATAACTGTCCCGGGTATTCAGGACTCACGGCGGCGCTGATTTCAAAAGTTACGGCCGATCCGCTTTTAACTATTCGCCCCTCAGGAAACTGTGCTGGAACATCTCTATCGGGGGTTGTCATGTCACTTATGCATATGTAACATATGTGATCACGCGCACCTATAACGGTGTAACTCGACCTGGCTCGAGCAAGGAGTTCCCAATCACTAACATCATTTTGACAAGCGGCAAGGATCGCCTCAGCACCGCAATCGGTTGCATAAGCCCCTTTTCGCAAGGCAATGACTTCTTCCTTCGATTTGATCGTCCGCAATTTAATATGTTCCGTATCCAGAGCGAAAAGTTCAATACCATTTTTTTGGGCGGAGTTTCTAAATTCTTGCGGAACAGCACCGAGCGTTCCAACTTTCGCATTCGCAAACTTTTTAATCTGCGCTTCTATTTCGCTGAATTCATAGTCTCTAACCTGCGAACCTCTAACAAGACGTTTGGCTGCAGCAATGTGGTTATGAAACAAAATCCACAAAATACTTTCGTGACGGGTCAAGAGGAGATAAGCCAGTCGTGTGGTTTGCCAACCAGTAAGCCAAGTGACTCCGATGCCATTTCGATTTTCACCAAAAATGAATACACCCGCGCAGTCGAATTTCGTAGCAAGTTCCAAAGTTCTAGTTTTGCGACTCTCAAACTCACCCTGGCTGAATTCAAATTCTTGTAGTGCCACAACCTAAGAATCGTCTAGAAATGATGATTCCACAAGTTTAACTAGATCGAGAAATGGAGAATGAAATGCCCGAAGAGAAGGACCAATTAGTACTAGAAGCAATGTCGCATTGGGCTCCGAGATTCACGACAAATGGAGTTGCGGTATCTGATTTCACAACAGTTACAAATTCAGTGCAGAAGTGGTCGGAGTGGGCTGATGCTTGGGCTAAGGCTGGAAAAGTAATGGAGGACTTGGGCCATGAAGCGCTAAGAGAGGGACGTTTTAAGTCGGCGGGGGCTCATTTGAGTCAGGCTGCTGTCTACTATCACTTCGCCAAATTTGTTTATACGGACTTTCCAGAGAAAATGAAAGAGAATCATATGAAGGCGGTGGCATGCCTTAATGAAGCTCTGCCATATTTAAACCCGCCCGGCGAGAGAGTGACAATCTCATACAAGGGATTCGACATGCCAGCGATCCTGCGTAAACCCAATGGAGTTAAAAACCCTCCAATTGTGATCATGATAAGTGGGCTCGATTCGACAAAAGAGGAGCTCCGCTCAACAGAGCAACTCTTCTTAGAGCGTGATCTAGCCACTCTCTCGATAGATGGTCCTGGCCAAGGTGAGTCTGAATACGATCTGCCGATTGAAGCCACCTGGGAAGACGTTGGAAAGGCGATAGTTGATTACCTCGAAACCAGGCAGGACGTAGACGCGCAACGCATAGGGGTCTGGGGCGTGAGCCTGGGCGGTTTTTACGCTCCACGTATGGTTACTGGTGAGAAGCGAATCAAAGCGTGTGCAGCCCTTGCTGGACCCTACGATTTTGGTGAATGTTGGGACGGTCTACCCGAACTCACCCGTCGCACCTTTACATACAGGTCCCACAAAAAAACTCAGGCAGAGGGTCTAGAAGTTGCAAGAACTTTGACCCTTAAGGCAATAGCCAAAAATATTGAGTGCCCTCTGCTTATCATTTTCGGCGGCAAGGATCGGCTCATCCCGCCATCTCAGGCAGAGAAATTGGCTGAGGAAACTGGCGGAGAACTACTTCTTCTTCCTGACGGAAACCACGGAGTCATGAACGTAGCCGCCAAGCACCGGTACAAGACAGCTGACTGGATGGAAAAGCAGCTGAAGAAATAGTCGAGAAAGAAGGCCCAGTGGAAATTACCAACCAGCCAAACGTGCTGAGTCCGATCCCTGAGGATTTTATCCGCCGGAAAACACTTTCGGCATATAGCTCAGCCACCATGCGCACGGTGATTGATTACGGAGAGTTTGGCTACGCCGTAACAGATGAACCTAAAGCGCATGGTGGCGAAAGTGCCGGTCCATCACCACTCCAAGCCGTCGTAGGAGCGCTCTGCGGGTGTGAGGCCGTCACCTTTCGTCGCACCGCCAGTGAGATGAATTTTGAATATTCTGATATCGCCTTTGATGCTGGGTTCACAATTGATATTCGAGGACGGATGGGTGACCGGAGCGTACGGCCACATTTTCAATCGGTTAAAGTCCACATTAGGGTCACGACAAAGCAATCCCCAGAGGAGCTAACTCGGGTGATAGAGGAAACAGAAGCAAGGTGTCCGGTTATGAACCTACTCCAAGATGCAAAAGTTAAACTTGAAGTTAAATGGCAACATATTCCTGGTTAGGCGGACAGTATCCCCCGAGTTGCTTACGAGTCGAAAGGATCTCAATCGTATCTGTTACTAATTAACTTAGATAGCTGCTCTGTTCTGGGAATGTAAGCGTTTGACTCTTCTCTGATCTTTATTAAGACTTGCAAAGAATTAAGGCTGAGTGCGTTCTCTCTCGTCAGGCCGTGTATTGGATCATGAAGTAAGTTGAAATATTTTTCGGACCTTAATACGGACGCATTCTCGGAAAATATCTCGAGATACTCAGAGAAGCTCACGTCTAAGAGCCAATCGTTTGCCCTTCTCCAAGCGCCCATGAAATTCTGGATTTCCTCACGATTTTCGTGTCTGCGTTCTACACAAATTGCGGTCCCTAAATAATTAGGTGAAACTTCTACAACGCTCATCCATTCTCTAAATCCCTTCTCTTCTGCTTGAACTTTTGATTCAGCATTGAGAATACTTGCCTGTGAAGCTCCTTCAATCATGTGTATTAATCGTTTTGGAGTGGACCCAGCGGCAATGAAGGTGACTTTTGAAATGTCTACTTTGAGCCTTCTCAACATGGAATTTAGAAGTAGAGCAAAGCCACTTGCCGGGGAGTCTATGGAAAATGTTGCTCCGAGCAACTCTTCGGGGCTGGTAATTCCTGGGGTCGAAACCAGCGAAAGATCTAAACCCCGATCGATTGATCGAAGCATGATCAAATCACACATCTCACCCAAAGGATTTTTAGGTGTTGTGGCATAGAGCAGAACATTGTCTGGACTTGTTAATGCAATATCTAGATCACCTTTCATGAGTGATCCAAATTGTGCAGGCGATGAAAGTACATTGATTACTTCAATGTGATATTCCGGTAAGAAATCATTGTAGGCAATGGCGAGGAGTACCGGGGACTGGCTGAATTGGCCCACTCGAATTTTTTTCATTCTGGACCGGCGTAAAGTCCGGCAGTTTCAGGGAACATCGAACGGACAATCTTGAAGTTGGAGACATCGGTCGTGCCGTCCGAGTGTAGGCAGACGAGAGCATCTCTGTAGTACTTTTCAATTCCAACTTCGATCATCGCTCCGTAGCCCCCATGGAGTTCGACTGCATGCTGGCAGACCTTCAAGATCTCCTCAGACGCATAAACTTTGATCATGACACTCAGTGTCTGGGCATCGGGTGATCCTTCGTCCACCGCGATAGCCGCGTGGCGAAGCAACGCAGAGACTGCTTCAAGTTTGGTGGCCATCTCAGCAATTCTTGTTGCAACGGCTTGATGTTTTATCAACACTCGACCGCCCTGAACGCGTTGATGCACCCACGCGACTGTCTCTTCATACGCTGCGATACCTATACCTAAGTTCTTGGCAGCCACCAATATCTTGCCTGGTTGGAAATAGACCCCAGCTTTACCAAGAGCGTTGTCGCGCGCCAGAAGATGATCAGCGGGAACACGACAGTCAACAAAAGCAATCTCGCCATTGTTCATGAATCGACCACCCACTGTTTCGTTGCATCGCGTCACCTCAAGTCCCGGCGTATCGCGTGGCACTAGGAAACTTGAAGTCCCTTGAAGTATTCCCACGGCGGGGTTGGTGTTGGCATACACCACGTACAAACTGGCGTCATATCCGTTGCTTATAAACTGCTTGCGTCCGTTGATCTTCCAGTAGCCATCTTCTAATACGGCTTTTGTATCCATATTTGCTTCTGGAACATTGTATGGAAGCCAACGATCTGATGCGCCGCGCGGTTCAGTAAGGCAGTGTGCCATCAGAAACTGAGGCTCATTCATATACCGGGTGAACCATTTCTCTTGCAGATGTTCTGGGGCTAGTTCGCTTAACAAGACAGATATCTTCCAATTTTGAACCAACTTGTCAGCCAATCCAGAATCACCTCGAGCCAACTCTGTCGCGATGACCGAAAAAGTTTGAGACTGTGTTCCTTTATCAAGTTCAATCCCGCCAAAACGTTCCGGGACTCCAAGGGAGCGAAGACCTGCACGGTCCGCTTCCTCCAAAATTTCAGGTGTTAAGCGCAGACTCGGATCAAAAAGCCACTCACGTGTACGGTCTTCGCGGATGAATGGAATGACAACTTTATCAACGTAACTTCGACAGGTATTTCGCATCATTATTTGCTCTTGCGACAGGTATCTATCCTGAAAATACACTTTGCCCCCTACCTTGCCCACAACAAGTTAAATGCGTGAGTTCTGAAAGTAACGAAGGTACCACTTAGCAAACCATCACGGAATAGGATGGGTGACGGAGTCAATGTAAGAGAGTGTCGAGTTTCCTACCTATTTAATATAAGGAGAAAGAAATGGCTCGAATTGGATTCATTGGTCTTGGAGACATGGGTCAAGTCATTATTCCGCGATTGCTACGGGCTGGACATGATGTCACAGGTTGGAATAGATCAAGTGGTAAAGATGAAGCGCTTAAAGCACTCGGTATGAGGATTGCAAGTACTCCAGAAGCATTGGCTCGCGAATCAGAATTTATCTTCTCTATAGTTACAGATGGACAGGCCGTCGAGGACGTTGCTCTCGGAATCAACGGTGTCATACACGGTATTTCTGAGGATTCGATTTACCTAGAAATGAGCACAATATCGCCTGAAGTCAGCAGAAGAGTTAATGCCGCCTTTACGGCTGCTGGTAAAACTATGGTCGATGCTCCGATTTCAGGCAGCCCAGTCACTGTTGTTCAGGGCAAGGCATCTGTCATGGTGGGTGGTGATGAAACCGCCTTTGCGAAGGTGCGTGATGTTTTACTCGATATC
>JBAZYI010000078.1:0-6439 GCA_041659345.1 Candidatus Nanopelagicaceae bacterium
GTCCCGTGATGTTGATGTACCGCTTGCGGCAGCGCACTTCTTCTACCACGCAGGGTGGGCCGACAAATTGGACTTTGCTGGATTGGGGAATTCCCCTCGTCCACACGGAGTGGCAGGACAGATCATTCCCTGGAATTTCCCGCTTCTCATGCTTGCGTGGAAGATCGCACCCGCCCTCGCAGCCGGAAATACAGTGGTTCTCAAACCAGCAGAGACAACATCACTCACCGCGCTACTCTTTGCGCAGGTCTGCCAGCAGGCCGAACTCCCCGACGGTGTGGTCAACATTGTCACCGGTAACGGCAAGACAGGTGCGGCACTCGTGAATCATCCGGGAATCGACAAGATTGCCTTTACAGGTTCTACTGAAGTCGGTAAATCAATCGCGCGCGCGATTGCTCCCACTTCAATAAAGGCAACCCTCGAACTCGGGGGTAAGGCGGCCAACATTGTTTTTGATGATGCCCCAGTCGATGAATGCGTTGAAGGAATAGTTAATGGAATTTTCTTCAATCAAGGACATGTATGTTGCGCGGGATCTCGCTTGCTGGTTCAAGAGAACGTCGCAGAAGAAGTCCTAGCAAAACTTAAATTACGGATGGCCAAAATTCGAGTGGGCAATCCCCTGGACAAGAACACCGACCTTGGAGCGATTAACTCACGCGAACAACTCAACAAGATTGAAGAGTTGAGTGCAGCTGGCGATTCAGAAGGCGCCGCTCGCTGGAGTCCCGAATGTTCGCTACCTACAATGGGGTACTGGTTCCCACCCACAATCTTCACCGGTGTGACCCAAGCCCACCGCATCGCGCAGGAAGAAATCTTTGGTCCAGTTCTCTCAGTCCTCACCTTCCGCACGCCTGCCGAAGCCGTAGAGAAGGCGAATAACACGCCTTATGGGCTCTCGGCGGGGATCTGGAGTGAGAAAGGGTCGCGAATTCTCTGGGCCGCGGAGAGACTTAAGGCGGGCGTTATCTGGGCAAATACCTTCAATAAATTCGATCCAGCCAGTCCTTTTGGAGGCTACAAGGAATCTGGATGGGGACGTGAAGGTGGACGTCATGGACTCACTGCGTATCTCAAGAGTGCGGAGAGAGGCATGGAAGAAGGTGGTGAAAATGAGTAATCGTCTGGAAGTGAAGAAGACGTACAAACTATTTATCGGTGGTGCTTTCCCGCGAAGTGAATCGGGTCGCACGTACGAAGTTCACTCGAGCGACGGCACTTTCGTTGCAAACCCGTGCCTTGCCTCACGGAAAGATTTGCGTGATTCAGTACTCGCCGCCAGGTCGGCTCAAGACGGTTGGTCAAGTGCAACGGCGTATAACCGTGGACAAATCCTGTATCGGATTGCAGAAATGTTGGAGGGACGAAGCGATCAATTCGCGACAGAGATTTCTCTTCTAGATGGCATCTCTATCACCGAGGCTTTGAAAGAAGTTCATGCTGCGATCGATCGTTGGGTTTGGTATGCAGGCTGGAGTGACAAGTTGGGCTCAATTGCCGGAGCGACAAATCCCGTTTCTGGGCCTTTCTATAACTTCACCATTCCCGAAGCAATGGGAGTTGTCGGAACCTTTGCGCCCGAGTCACATGCTCTTCTCGGCCTGGTGGATGCCATTGCCCCCGTTATTGTCTCTGGAAATACCGCAATCGCACTGGCTAGTACTCGGGCTCCATTAGCAGCTATCACCTTTGCCGAAGTCCTTGCAACAAGCGACCTTCCGGGCGGTGTGTGCAACATCCTCACTGGTAAAAAAGAGGAACTCGCTCCCTGGTTTGCATCTCATATGGATATCGATGCCCTGGATATCAGCGGAATTGTAGATCCGTCCCTTGTTGCCGACATCAAAGTTGCTGGCGCACAAAACTTAAAGCGAATCCATGCTTTTACTGCACATAGATCCCCAGAACGAATCCTTGCCTTTATGGAGTCAAAGACTATTTGGCACCCGATCGGGGTCTAGTACTTATTCTGATGCAATAGCGGCGTAAGCGGGCTTGACCACATCTTCAATAATTGCCAACCGCTCTTCAAAGGGAATAAAGGCACTTTTAAGGGCATTTATCGTGACTCGCTGTAGGTCTTGGAAAGTCCAGCCGAAAGCTTCGACCAATTGAGACATCTCTTTCGTCATCGAAGTTTGACTCATCAAACGGTTATCCGTGTTGACGGTGATGCGAAAACGCATCTGACCGAGTTTGCCAATTGGATGTTCCTTTATTGATTTCGCCGCTCCTGTCTGAAGATTGGACGTTGGGCAGAGTTCCAATGGAACGCGACGATCACGGATATAAGACGCGAGCCGACCTAATTGTGGAGTTGTACCGGAAAGATCGATGTCATCCATGATGTGAACACCGTGCCCGAGTCGCTCAGCTCCACATAGTTGAATCGCTTCCCATATGGATGGAAGTCCATAGGCCTCACCAGCATGAATGGTGAAGTGCGCATTCTCTCTCCGTAGGTACTCAAAAGTCTCTTGTTGATCACTTGGCGGATATCCATCTTCGGGGCCTGCAATGTCAAAGCCTGCAACGCCCGCATCACGATATTTAACAACAAGCTCTGCCACTTCTTGGGAATTATCATTCTGACGCATTCCACAGAGAATGGAAACGACGCGAATCTCAAATCCTTCCTTTCGTGCTTCGGCCTCGCCCAATCGATAACCGGCAAGAGTTGACTCGACGACTTCAGCCATCGTCAATCCATTCTCCATAAATAATTCTGGAGCACCACGTACCTCTGCATAGACGACACCATCTCGTGCTAAATCAACAACGCATTCACGGGCAACTCGCACGATGTCTTGCGGTCGCTGCATCACTGCAATGGTGTGACTAAAAGTCTCGAGGTATCGGACTAGCGAGCCAGAGTCGCATGCTTCATGAAACCATCTCCCTAACTCTGCAGCATTATTTGTTGGAAGGGCGGTATATCCAATTTCGCCGGCAATATCGATAATCGTTTGCGGACGTAATCCACCGTCCAGGTGATCATGCAGTAGCGCTTTCGGCAACCTTTTAATCTGCTCCGGCGTTGGAATCTTTCTCATCTCGCTCATCTTTGGATTCTTTCCACAATTAAAGGTAGTCGTTTCACTTCACCATTAGGAATAATCGTTACGCATCCCTCAAGAATCTCAAGGGCACGAGTAAAGCGTTCGGGCTCATCGGTATGTAAAGTCATGAGAAGTTGACCGATCTTGATCTCATCTCCGGGTTTGGCGTGAAGTTGGACTCCTGCGCCAGCTTGGACCTTCTCGCCCTGTCTCGAACGCCCTGCGCCCAGTCTCCATGCAGCCACGCCCACCTTCATGGCGTCCATACCGACCATTCGACCAGACGTAGTCGCAAGGAATTGATGCGTCTGGCGAGCCCAAGGCAGGGCTGCGTCCGGGTCGCCATCTTGAGCCTTGATCATCCGACGCCAGACATCCATGGCACTTCCGTCCTTCAGAGCCAGTTCAGGATCTTTTCCAACGATGCCAGCCGCGCTAATCATCTCGCGTGCCAGGATCAAAGTAAGTTCGACCACGTCGGCGGGTCCGCCACCTCCAAGCACCTCAACTGATTCACGGACCTCCAATGCATTCCCGACGGTGAGACCAAGCGGAACATCCATGGCGGTTACAAGTGCGCGAGTAGTAACTCCCGCATTTTCACCTAGTTCGACCATTGTGCGTGCCAAAATTCCTGCCTGCTCTGGATCTCTCATAAAGGCACCACTGCCGGTCTTTACATCCAGAACGAGTGCTGAAGTTCCTTCTGCAATCTTCTTACTCATAATGGAAGAAGCGATCAGAGGAATCGCCTCGACCGTTGCTGTGACATCGCGGAGTGCATAAAGTTTTTTATCAGCAGGAGCGAGACCTGGTCCTGCCGCACAGATAACTGCTCCGCACTCTTTCAAAACCGCGAGCATCTCTTCGTTGGATAGGGCAGCGCGCCAGCCAGGTATCGACTCTAATTTGTCGAGAGTTCCTCCTGTGTGTGCGAGCCCTCGTCCAGAAAGTTGCGGCACTGCACCTCCGCACGCAGCAACCAGAGGGGCAAGTGGAAGAGTGATCTTGTCACCGACTCCCCCGGTTGAATGTTTATCAGCAGTTGGTCTATCAAGCCCCGACCAATCCATCCTTGACCCACTATTAATCATCGCCTGGGTCCAGCGCGAGATTTCACGAGAATTCATGCCGTTGAGCAAGATTGCCATGAGTAACGCTGACATCTGTTCATCTGCAACGATGTCGTTGGTATAGGCGGCGATTACCCAATCAATTTGTGCATCGCTCAACTCGTGCCGATCACGTTTAGCCGCAATTATTTCGACAGCAGCAAACGGCTCAATCATGACGGCGCGTCATCTCCTCCGGACCAAAAGCCCAAGGAAGTAACTCTGCCAGCGGCACCGCCCTCTCCTGCGTCATGATAAGTAGTGAGTTGCCTCCATGTTCCATCAGGAGTTGGCGGCATCGGCCACATGGCATGAGTGCATCTCCATGCGAATCCACACAGTAGAGAGCTACTAACTTTCCGCCTCCCGTGAGAATGAGATCTGAGACGAGTCCGCACTCTGCGCAGAGAGTGATTCCATAACTCGCATTCTCTACATTGCACCCGCTGACAAAGCGTCCATCATTGACTAGGGCAGCAGCGCCGACTGAAAATTTGGAATAAGGCGCATATGCCCGCTTCATAGCCGAAGTCGCAAGTGAACGCAGGTGGTTCCAGTCAATTTCTATCTCGGGCACCATCAGTGAGCCCCACCTGGTTGATACGGAATTCCATCGGCTGCAGGCGCGCGCACTCGACCTACAAAACCAGAGACCGCAATAATCGTTGCAATATATGGCGCCATCAACATGAATTCAGATGGAATTGGAGTACCGGTGATGGAAAGTACGCCCTGCAGATTGTCCGCAAACCCAAAAATCAGAGCTGCGGCGACTGCACCTAATGGACTCCAACGACCGAAGATCAACGCGGCAAGAGCGATAAACCCTTTACCTGCCGTCATTTCTTTGCCGAAAGGGCCAACGGCTCCGATCGTGAAATATGCGCCACCGAGTCCAGCCACTGCCCCCGCCAGAATGACATTGCGGAATCGGATTGAGTTCACTTTTATCCCGACGCTCTCAGCCGCAGTGGGGTGTTCGCCTACCGCACGCATCCTCAATCCCCACCTAGAACGGAAAAGGCCGACGTGGATAAGTGCCACGATGAGATACATCAGGTAGACGATGATCGTCTGCTCGAAAAGTATCGGTCCAATTACGGGAATTTTAGAAAGGATCGGGATCCTAATGGGCGAAAGAATCGGTCCAGAGTTCCACGTGTCTTGGTATGGAATGAGAAGTCGTTTGTAAAGAAAACCGGTGAGACCTATGACAAGAACATTGAGCACAAAACCCAAAATGACCTGATCGATGCCGAATCGTATGGCGAAAACAGCTAATAGGTAAGAAATCATCGCACCAGCAAATGGTGCGATGAGCAATCCCATCATCGTGTTCTGCGTCAAACTCGCCAGCACTCCTGAAGCAAAAGCACCGGCGAGTAGTTGGCCTTCGATGGCAATATTGATGACACCAGAACGCTCGCAGAGCACGCCAGCCATCGCTCCGAATACAAGTGGAACCGCAAGAAGCAGGCCGCCTTGAAGCAGACCAGTGAAAGGAATGAATTTCCCACTTGCTGCCCAGCAGAGAAAAGACATTAAGAATGAGAACCCGAAAATGGCACTAGCGAATCGAATTGTCTTACGCGCCCGAAACTGTAAGTAAGCCAGAATTGTTGCCGCGAGCGCGAGAATTGCAAAGCCAAGTGATCCGGTCTTTGAGCTTACTACCCACTCATGAAAGAGCACCCACTCTCGATCCATCACAAAACCGAAAGTGACATTGTCATTCTGTTTGGGAATGATGACAAAGCCGAGAAAAGCCCCAATGGCAAGGGCAAACATTGTGATGACTCCACGACGGCGACGGCGCTCTGGAGCGGACAATGAAAGCAGTTCAACCTGTGTCATCAGCCGTTCCATCCTTTAGAGACCACACCTGCACCGGTCTGCAACTCCTTGATTCGGAAGATTCCTTTTATCAAGGCCGGCGCGGCAATGAAGAGCACCACCAGCGCTTGAATAACGAGCACGAGGTCAATGGGAGTTTCAGTATTTGCCTGCATAGTCAATCCGCCGGCTCGAAGGCCACCGAAGAGAAGGGCCGCGAATACCGTGCCTATTGGATTTGCTCGACCCAGCAATGCAACTGTAATTGCATCAAAACCGAAACTTCCCCCTGCGCCAGCAGTGAGGGCGTACTCACTTCCTAGAATTTGAACCGCCCCACCAAGTCCGGCAAGTGCACCAGCAATAACCATCACCATAGTCGTAACCAATGGAACAGATATGCCCGCTGTTCGGGCAGCTGCCGCATTC
>JBAZYI010000079.1:0-6357 GCA_041659345.1 Candidatus Nanopelagicaceae bacterium
GAGGGAATGCAAGTTGACGCGCGTGATCTGGCTCGAGCAGAGGCCAAGCTTGAAACAGGTGGCAAGGCTGGTCCCAACACTCGGGAGATCCTCGCCAATATTGATGCAATGGAACTGGCGATCGAGCACGCCACCACTGAAAATACCATCTCTGTAGAGAACATAGTTGAGATCCATCGAATCCTCATGGCGTCGGCGACCAACCAGCATGTGGCCGGGGTGATTCGCACCGAACAGAACTGGATCGGCGGAAATGACTACAACCCTTGTGATGCCGATTTCGTGCCACCACCACCAGAGGAAGTCCCACGTCTTCTGGCCGATCTTTGCGAAGTGATGAACGAGAATCACCTCCCGCCAATCGTGCAAGCAGGTTTGGTGCATGCGCAGTTTGAAACGATCCATCCATTCCACGATGGCAATGGCCGAATTGGACGTGCCCTCATCCATGTTGTACTGCGCCGCCGTGGAATGACACCCCAGTATGTTCCGCCGATCAGCATTGTTCTGGCTTCGAATAAAGATAGTTATATACGAGGGCTTTCCAATTTTAGAGAAGGCGAATTGACGGACTGGTTGACTACGTTTGCTTCGGCAGCGGCACAGTCAGCCAATCTGGCGAGCGCCTACCTTAGCGAAGTTGAGAAGCTGCAGAATGAATGGAGAATGCAGTTACGTGCGGCGGCAAATCCACGTGCCGATGCCGCTGCTTGGAAGATTATTGGTGTCCTACCAGCGAACCCGATGATTACCGTGGCTGTTGCTGTAGCGGCGGTTGGACGTACTAAGGCGGCGGTAAGTGAAGCCATGGCACAACTTGAACTCGCCGGTGTTCTCATCCGTGAATCGCAAGGTCAGAGAAATAGGACGTGGGAAGCTCGGGGCCTATTAAACCTTCTAACCGATCTAGAATCTGGGATTATTCCACGGTGAGATGAGACAGACTGCCTAAGTTTGTTTTTACTAACCGATTTCTTTAAGTTTCTCCGCTGCAGCCAGCAGGTACTCTTTTGATTGGGTGGTTCGGAAATCAATCGCGACGATTTCAGATCTGGTTGGAAAGGTGATGATGGCGGAATTCGGTGATTTGCTCGCGAACTCAATGGTATTGCCACCGCTTAACATTCTCTTTTCCGTCTGTGGCCCCATTAGTGGACGAACATCGTTCACGAAAGTCTGTTGATCTGGGTAAGTGGTGACAGTTACTTGAGGCTGATCCTCAGCCAGTGATTCTGCAAACTTGGAGAAGTATGAGATGCGATGGATTACATGACTCACCGTCTCAATCGTGTATCTACTTTTCTCCTGAGGGCCAATCCAATAAATGCCTGTCTCTTCGCGTGTCATATAGTCCAAAAATCTGTCAACGGGTGCTGGGACGATCCCCGGATGTTCGATCATGAATTTTTCGCGACCTTCCCAGTCTTGTGGGCCGAAATAGTGAAATCCGGTTGCTACTAAGGAGACTGTGATGATGGCATCTGCCGCAATGTAGATCAGGAAATGGGGGTGGGCTCGGTGATAGTTGGTCCAGAGAGTGTGTTCTTTTCTAGCGACTTTTAAAAGCCAGCGAAGTATTACGACCATAAAAAACTCACTCCGTACTTACATTTGAATCGCCAATTTGGCTATGTGTCCTTCCACACGACTGCGATGTCACCAGCCACACTTGAGAGTATCCGTTCTAAAGTACATCGAGGTAGTCAATGGAGAGTGCCGGCACTGCTGAACTGGTTCTCTTGGTCACAGTCCGCACGCTGAGTGCGCGTACGTCGATATCTGGGGACTGAGCCAACATGTTTAGGTTGTCGAAATACGGATCAAATAAATTTGGATTGATGGAAGTACTTATAAGTTTTTGATTGACAAATGGCCATTTCACATCTGAGAAATCGACAACTGAGTTGAACGCTGGTTAGATTGCATAATGAATTCTTCCTCTCGATCACCAATTTTTGATTTGAGCGATAGGTATATCGCCGATGCTGCGGCGCTTAGCCCAATAAGTGCGACTTTATTGGGCATTTCCAATTATGACAATCAACTGGATGATTTCTCGCTAGCGGGTACGGAGAGGTCCGCCGATTTGATTCGAGAGACTCTGCAAAAATTGGCGACATTGGAGCCAATGGATGAAATCGATCGGATCGCGAAAGCCGTCATGGAAGAGCGGTTGAATTCAGGATTGGCCTTGCATGATTCTCGTGAAGAGCAAATCTCGTGGAACGTCATTTCCTCACCAGTATCTAAGATCCGACAAGTTTTTGAGTTTATGCGGCACGAAACCGATGAGGATGTGAAGAACATTACGGCTCGCCTAAATGCGATTTCGGGCGCACACGAATCATGGCTCTCTTGCATAGACGAGCTTGCCAAGGTTGGCAAGACCACAGCACGCAGGCAAGCAATCGGTGTTGCTGAACAATTAAAGACATATTCACATGGAGCGTATTCCGGTATTGCCAAAGGGATTGATCCGACCGGAAAGTATCCAGAATTGCATCTCGCGGGCGCAGCTGCTGATAAGTCAGCTCTGCAGACTAGCGAGTGGCTTTTACTTGAGTATCTCCCACAATCAAATCCCAGTGATGCTGTTGGTGAAGCGAGATATTCCACATGGGCCCGTCATTTCACAGGGGCAACGCTCGATTTACGGGCCACTTATGAATGGGGTTTGCAGGATTTAGCGCAAATAAATGAACGGATGTGGCGAGTTGCTGCGAAAATCATGCCGGGTGCTAAAACCTTACGCGAGGTTGCGGATCACTTGGATACTGATCCCAAGTACCTTGTTTATGGCACTGAGGCCCTCTTGGAAAAATTGAGAAGTTTTACGCAGGCTGCGGTCGCGCGGATGGATGGAGTTCATTTTGATATTGATGAGCGGGTCAAGTTCTGCGACGCACGACTTGCACCGGAAGGAAGTGCCTCTGCTCCTTATTATCAGTCACCAAGTGAGGATCTCTCCCGTCCCGGAACGACATGGTTTCCTGCACTAGGCAAGAACGAATTTAGTTGGTGGCATCTTGCTACGACTTGGTATCACGAGGCGGTTCCCGGTCATCATTTGCAAGAAGCAACGGTGATAGTCGAACAAGATCGACTGAGCAGATTCCAACGGACCAAGGCTTGGACAAGCGGTTATGGTGAGGGTTGGGCGCTTTACGCAGAACGTCTCATGGACGAACTTGGCGCATTCGAAGATCCAGGCTTAGAAATGGGTTATCTCTCGGGTCAAGCTTTGCGTGCAGCACGCGTTGTTGTTGATATTGGAATGCATCTTGGATACACCGATTACAACGGTGAGGTGTGGAACGCAGATTCTGCCTATGAAGTTTTAATGAACCGGGCACTTCTTGATGAAGCTCATTCACGGAGTGAAGTGGATCGATACCTCGGTTGGCCAGGGCAAGCTATCTCTTATAAAGTCGGCGAACGAGTCTGGATGAAGGTTCGAGAGGATGCAAAGAAACGCTTAGGCACCAGATTCTCTCTCAAAAAATTCCATTCGTTTGCATTAAAACTCGGGCCGATGGGACTGGATCCATTTGAAGTGGAGATGGCACGGTGGGACGGGAATTAATTGACTGGTAGACGAGGCAAACTCTCGATCAACCTCTGCGTGTAGGCATGGCTAGGTGCTCCAAGAACTGAGGCCGTTAAGCCTTGCTCTACAACGAATCCCTTTTCAAGAACGATGCTCTGCTTGCAAAGCGCGGCTACGACAGCAAGGTCGTGGGAGACCATGACAATCGTGAGATCCTTTGTTGCTCCGAGTTCGGCAATGAGTTCGATAACCCTTACTCGAGTCGAAACGTCCAAGGCACTCACCGGCTCATCTGCCAGAAGCACTTGCGGTTTGCAGACAATCGCGCGGGCGATGGCAATTCTTTGTCGTTGCCCACCGGAGAATTCATCGGGGTAGCGCCGCGCAGAATCGGCTGGCAGACCAACTGACTTTAGAGCCTCCACAACTTCATT
The DNA here is from genome assembly GCA_041659345.1 of Candidatus Nanopelagicaceae bacterium. Taxonomy (GTDB): domain Bacteria; phylum Actinomycetota; class Actinomycetes; order Nanopelagicales; family Nanopelagicaceae; genus QYPT01. The sequence goes on from JBAZYI010000079.1 coordinate 3,982, forward strand.
CTCCATCCAGTCTCGAATATTGGCTCGACTTCCGCCGACATTCGCGTCTCTAGCAATGCCAAGTGAGCGCAGTGGCTCGGCGATTAATTGGTCAATCCGTTGGCGAGGATCCAGTGAAGAGTACGGATCTTGAAAGACAACTTGCACTTGACTTCTGAATCTCCGGGCTTGTTCCCTATTGCGCAGAGCAAGTTCCTCTCCCGCGAAGAGTATGTGACCCTGCGTTGGACGATAGATTCCAAGAAGCAGTCGCAGAACGGTGCTCTTTCCCGAACCTGACTCGCCGACAAGACCAACATTCTGGCCCTTGGTGATCGAGATATTTACGTCATGCAGAATCGGAACTCCAGAGTTATAAGAGAAGTTGAGATTGCGCGTTTCAAGAATTGGAGAAGTCATCGTTTTACCCAATCCCAATATTTTTTTCAGTAGCTAGTGCGATGTCTAGCGCCTTATCAAGTTCTTTTGCACTCGTGACTAGGTCCCGCGTGTATGGGTGTTGCGGATCTTGCAAGATGTCTCGTAATGAGCCGGACTCGACAACTGAGCCGTCTTTCATCACCAGAACGTGATCAGTAATTCTCGAGACGACCGCAAGATCGTGGCTAATGAAGAGAAGCGACATCCCTCGATTTGAGACAACTGCATCAAGAAGTGTCAGTACCTCCGCCTGCACAGTCACATCCAGAGCGGTCGTTGGTTCATCCGCAATGAGGAGTGCAGGTTCACACGCCAGTGCCATCGCAATTGCCGCTCTCTGGCGCTCACCGCCGGAGATTTCGTAAGGGTAGGAGGCCGCAATTCGCTCTGGCTTATTTATGCGCACTTCGGCGAGAGCGGAGAGGACGGCATCATTGAGGGCATCACCCGTCAGTCCCTGCCACCGGCGAAGTGGTTCGGACAATTGGCGGCCGATCTTCATGAGTGGGTCGAGGGCAGTGAGCGGTTCTTGGAAGACGATGCTTGCAACGGTGCCTCGGATTCGATTGAGCATTTTCTCGGGAGCTCCCAGAATCTGCACGGGTTGGTCTTTTCCATTTCCTAAGAGCAAACTTCCCGATACCTTCAACTCGGCAGGGAGTAAACCCATAATCGCTAAGGCCGTCATTGATTTTCCTGAGCCAGATTCGCCGATTAAACCTAAACGCGCTCCGGGCTCAATTGAGAATGAAACCTCTGAAACGACCTTGGATCCTTCTACAGTTTCAACGCACAGATTCTGAACATCCACTATCTTCATCGCGACCGCCGTAAAGTGGGATCGGCGACATCCCGTAATCCATCAGCAACCATATTCATTCCGATCACCAGGCAGACAAGCAGTAGACCAGGTGCAATAGCGGCTACAGGAGAAATGAGTACGGTCGCCTGCGCTTCCTGCAACAAGCTTCCCCATGAAGCATTGGGAGGAGGTGCGCCAAGCCCGAGGTAAGAAAGGCTTGCTTCGGTTAGACCAGCAAAACCGAATTGCAGGGCGAAGGTGACTATGAGGGTCGGCCAAATATTTGGAAGTACATGGACCAAAATTATGCGCATCCAGGAAGTACCTGAAGCGCGCGAGGCAGTTATGAAATCTTTCGCGAGTACTCGCTTGACGAGAAGTCGGGTCAGCCTCGCAACAATTGCTGACATACCAAAACCAATGGCGATAATCGCCGAAGTTAATGAGGCTCCTCTGGCAGCCACGATAAGCATTGCGAGGAGCAGGGTTGGGAATGCGATAAGGATGTCAAACATGGCCGAGAAGGATTCATCCACCCAGCGTTGAGCAAATCCGGCAATTAACCCGAAAATCACGCCGAGTATTGCGCCAATAAAGACAGATGCAAATCCGACGGTAATTGCAATCCGGGCGCCGATCATGACGCGTGAAAGAAGATCGCGGCCGAGTTTGTCAGTACCCAACCAATGGTCACTACTTAGCGGACCGAGTCGGTCGCCAGTCATATCGCCGACGGAGTAGGGCGTCCAGAAAAGGGAGATGAGAGCCATGCTTGTTATGAAACCGACGAGAATGCACCCAATTATTAGAGGTGCCGAGCGCTCTTTCTTTGTAGTGCTCATGAGTTCCGACCTGCCAGAGACTTGCTGAGGCGAGGGTCGATGAAGCGCTGGGCAAGATCTGCAAGAAAACCAATAATGAGGACCGCCATGGTGCTGACAAAAAGAATACCTTGAATAATGGGGTAATCACGTTGCGCAATACCTTGTACGAGCAAACTACCAAGCCCGGGGAGAGCGAAAACTGCCTCGACGACCACCGCTCCGATAAAAGTTGTGGCGAGCTCCATGCCCAGAATGGATACGACCGGGGATGCAGCATTCCGAACGCCATGGCGCCACATAGCCTCCATGAAGGAGGAGCCAAGGGATCTA
>JBAZYI010000080.1:0-6320 GCA_041659345.1 Candidatus Nanopelagicaceae bacterium
TCCATCCTCACGGATTTGAGTCAGAAATCAGGATTGACCGTGCGAATTGCGCAAAATGATAATGGCTATCCAATCTTCGTGGAGCGGATAGATGGTCCTGGAACCGTTCGCTTTTATACATCACTTGGACTTCGCGAGTTGCCCCATGTGAGTTCTGTCGGAAAGGCAATCTTGGCCGAGCTCCCAGACGAGAGGATCAAGGCAATTGCAGAAAATTCTGGGCTAGAAGCGAGGACTTCAAAGACGATAACGACAATTCCACGACTCATGTCTGAAATTCACAAGGTTCGACTACTTGGCTATGCGGTTGATGATGAAGAAGATGCGCAAGGCGTCTTCTGTGTTGGCGCCGCATTCTTTGACCACTCCGGGCAATGCGCCGGCGGAATCAGCACCACTGGAATTAAAACAAATCAATCTCTAGAGAGCGTTCAGAAATTGGGCGAATTAGTTCTGAAACACGCCAACCAAATTACGGAAGTACTCGGTGGAAAGAAAAGGTTAAAGAGCGTCCCTAAATAGTTTATTTGATGTAGATCTTGCCCAATTTTTCAGTAACTCTATATTTGGAAAGCGGAGAGATTGTGTTTTTCGGAGAACCATTCGGACCTAGTACGACCGCCCCAGTTGAAGCTTGAAATACTGAGCCGTGACAAGGACAGACCAGTGCGGTCTTCTTTAACTCAACGATGCAGCCTTGGTGTGTACATGTTCCATTGAGAGCAATGAGGGATTTTTTTGTTCTACTTAAAACGACTTCAACAGTCCTCCCAGCTGAGTCCTTGCCTGTGTAAGCCCGTGATTGCCCTACTTTTATTGCGGACGACTTGGTTACGTATGCACCGAGTTCGGAATTCGCAGCTTTTTTCAGTGAAAATCCAGAAAATGCCTCTGCTTTAGCAAGAAAAAAAGATGGCACGAGGGCGCCCACGAACGCGAGGAAATGGCGTCGGTCTAATTTGGGCATTGGCGGAGGTTACTCCTCTTCCAGTCCGGGTTCAATGATTCCTTCCAACTTGCGCTTCAAGTACATAATTGCGGAAATAACAGCGATGAGAAATCCGATTGCCCAGTACTTGAGTACATGTTCGAGTTTGGCCAATTGATTTGAAAATTCGTACCCAAGAAGCACAACTGTTGTCGAAAAGACTATTCCGCCAGCGGCATTCCATTTGAGAAAAGTCCAATAGGGAACACGGTTCATGCCTGCGAGCGCCGGAACAAGGGCACGAAGGAGAGCCTGCGCTCTTCCGAAAAAAATCGCTCCTCCGTGATATTTATCAAAGATGTGTTGAGCAAGTCGCCAACGTTTTGCTCCAACGAGTCTGCCCATCCGTGAGACTTCAATTCTTGGTCCAAAGTGTTTGCCCACTTCATATCCCACAGAATCACCCGCAATTGCTCCAACGATTGCGGATAGGAGAAAGAGCCATAACGGCCACACTTGCTGATATGCCAGCACTCCACCGATGAGAAGTGATGTTTCTCCGGGCAATACAAATCCAATGAAAGCCGCCGCTTCAGCAAAAGCCAGAAATATCAGAAGCAGGAAGAGTGGAACTTCCAGATTATTGGCTACTAGCCATTCCGCGACAGTTTGAATCCACTGGGACATGTGGGTAAGCCTATTGGCAGAGGCGAATGCTTTTCTCCGATGAAGCCTAGATCGGTAGACTCCCAGCACTATGGCTCGCAATTTAGTCAATCTCGAAGGAGTTTCTAAAGCTTTCGACATTAAGCAACTTCTTGATGAAGTCTCTCTCGGCATATCCGAAGGCGATCGAATTGGAATTGTCGGCCGCAACGGATCAGGGAAAAGCACGCTCCTTCGTGTAATAGCAGGCGTTGAGCCCGCCGATCAGGGAAGAGTCACACAGGTTAATGGAATTCGCGTCGGGTTACTTTCCCAGGTTGATTTGGCTGATCCCCTGGACACCGTCAGAGATGTAGTTTTGGGGCAGCGCCTGGAACATGAGTGGGCAGGAGAATCTGGAGTTCGAGAGGTTTTCGATGGACTTTTTGGAGGCCATTCCGAGGAGTTCTTTAATCGAACTTTCATAGGACTCTCAGGTGGCGAACGTCGGCGAGTGGGTTTGGCAAAACTTCTCATCGATGATCTCGATCTCATACTTCTCGATGAGCCAACAAACCACTTGGATGTTGAAGGCGTTGCATGGCTCTCACGTCACCTTAATTCCCGCAAAAATTTGGCAGTTGCGGTGATCACACATGATCGTTGGTTTCTTGATGCGGTGACTGAGCGAACGTGGGAAGTCGTGAACGGCGCAATTGAGGAATACGACGGAGGGTATTCCGCCTACGTGCTTGCCAAGGCTGAGCGAGGACGCCAGGCGTCAGCGATGGAAGGGCGCAGAAATCAACTTATCCGTAAAGAATTGGCCTGGTTGCGAAGAGGTCCACCGGCGCGCACCTCTAAGCCGAAATTTAGAGTGGATGCGGCCAACGAACTAATCGCTGCCGAGCCTGCACCCCGAGATGGGAATGAGCTCCTGCGCTTTGCGCGAAACCGCCTCGGTAATACCGTGTATGAGCTCCACCACGCGCAAATTCGCGCGGGAGAGAAGGAGATTCTCAGCAATACGTATTGGAACGTGGGACCTGGTGATCGCATAGGAATTGTTGGAATAAATGGTGCTGGGAAAACAACTCTTATGAGAACACTCGCTGGAGAGATAAAGCCGAGTACAGGGAAATTGGTAACAGGTGTAACAGTGAAGTCCGCGTTTCTCTCTCAGCATCTGACGGAATTGAAACCGACATGGCGTGTTTTGGAGGCCGTTGAAGATGTAGCGCTTCATGTGGAATTGGGAAACGGAAAAGACCTCTCTGCATCACAACTCTGCGAAAGGTTAGGTTTTGACCGCGAGTCACAGTGGACTCCCGTCGGGAGTCTGTCAGGTGGCGAGAGAAGAAGATTGCAGTTGACTCGTTTATTGATGGAGAGCCCCAATGTGCTCCTTTTGGACGAGCCTACGAATGATTTTGATATTGAAACCCTCACCGAACTAGAAGACTTACTCGACAGCTATACGGGCACGGTTCTTGTTATTTCACACGATCGCTATTTTCTTGAAAGGGTGTGCGATAGTTTCGTTGGCATGCTCGGTGATGGCCAACTTCGCGACTTGCCTCGCGGAATTGATCAGTATCTGGAGCAACGTGAAGAGATGATTCTTGCGGCCAATGAGACGGAAGGCTCCACGCGGAAAGTTTCGAATGCTGCGCTCGAACGGCAATTGAAGAAAGAACTGGCTCGACTAGAGCGACAGATCGAAAAGACTCACGAAAAGGAGCGCCAACTACTTCTGGAACAGGATGAAGTTCTCACTGATCCAGGCAGACTGGTAGAGGTGCAATACTCGCTTGAAGAGACTCAAAAACTCCGGATCAACCTCGAGGAGCAGTGGCTGACGGCGACTCTTCAATTAGAAGATTGAGATAATGTTTGCTCATGTCCAATAAAGCCGTGAATCTTATCGAAATTACTCTCTTCCGCGCCCGCTGGTTGCTCGCCCCACTCTACGTCGGCCTAGTTGGCGCGCTCGCCCTTCTAGCCTACAGATTCGTATTTGAGTTTATTACCCTCGCCCGCCGTATAACCAACTTGGACGCGCACGATTTCACGCTGGATCTTTTGGCACTATTGGATCTAACACTTCTAGCAAACTTGATTCTTATGGTGATATTCGCCGGTTATGAAAACTTTGTTTCACGGATCGATGTCGCGCAGGGATCAAAAGATCGCCCTCATTGGATGGGAACAATAGATTTTTCCGGATTGAAAATTAAACTCATTGGCTCTTTGGTTGCCATCTCGGTAATTGAACTCCTTAAAGATTTCATTGAACTCTCCGGTGCCGATTCGATAGGACAAGGGACAATCGGACGAATAGCAATTCACCTTACCTTTGTTATATCGGGAGTTCTATTCGCGCTTATGGATTGGATCGCAGACAAAAGGGAATTCCATGGAACGCACCCTTAATGCGAATTGATTTACTCGCAGCACTTGCAGGAGTGTTTATTGCAGTCCAATCCAGAGCCAATGGAGAGCTCGCCTTTCGCATGGGCAATTCACTTGAAGCCGCGCTCATTTCATTTGGCTCCGGGCTGCTTGTAGTACTTCTTATTTCCCTATTCCATGCAGGAATCAAGCGTGGAGTGAGAAAGGTTTTGGCTGCAGTACGTGAAGGGGACATTCCCAGATGGCGTCTTATCGGTGGGGCACTCGGTGGAGTTGTTATTGCGGTGCAGACACAGATTGTTCCGCTTATGGGAGTTGCAATCTATTCAGTAGCGGTGATATCGGGACAGACTGCAATGTCGCTTGTTGTAGATCGGATCGGGCTTACTGGTGGCGGCAAAAAAATGCTGTCAAAGCATCGGATCGCAGCTGCCGCCCTTACTGTAATTGCAGTGTTGGTGTCAGTGTGGGATCGGATAGATGCCAAGCACATTTCATTTTTTGCTGTAGCACTCGGAATTTTCTCTGGAGGACTCGTCGGTATACAGCGCGCATTTAACGGTCAGGTAAATGAACATTCGGGACAGAGTTTTTCCACATCTCTCTTTAATTTCATAACCGGAACTGCGTTATTGGTAATTTTGTTTGTCGCCTCGATCGTGACGCATCATGGTCATATCTCACCATTCCCGACCGGGCCTTGGTGGATGTACCTTGGCGGCGTAACAGGCTTGATTTATATTGCTTTTTCGGCCACGGTGGTCCAGCACGTTGGAGTGCTTACGTTCACGTTATTTAGTATCGGCGGCCAACTTGTTGGTTCTCTTGTGATCGACATCTTCCTTCCCTCCGAAGGTGTGCACGTGGGCGCTTACCTGATAACGGGAATTTTGATGACCTATCTTGGAGTACTTGCGAATAATGATCGAACGTCAGGCGGGAGCAGGCCCAGTCGACTCACGAATAACTAGAGGACACTCAAGGTGGATTGTTGAAGGTTCGGGAATTGAAGTGCCATCAATCCACGCTTTGAGTATCTGAGCTGCCTTTACCCCCATTTCATGTTTTGGAAGAGCAAAGGTAGTAAGTGAAGGATTAATTCGGTCCATTCTCGGAATGTCATTAAAGCCAATGACGGAAATATCTCGAGGACATTTCATACCGAATGAAGTGAGAGAATCGATAACACCAATAGCCAATTGATCATTTGCGGCGAGAATTGCGGTCGGTCTCTTTCCTAGGCGAGAGAGAATTTGTTTAGATGCATCTTTGCCGGCTTCTTCATTAAAACCCGAAGCAATTGCGACTGGACATTCTTTAGGATCCAATCCCTTCTCCTTGATCGCCGCCAAGAACGCGCGCCGGCGGATATATCCAGTTGAGAGATCCTGAGGGCCGGCAACATGAGCGATCCGCCGATGTCCGAGACTGATGAGAAATTCGATTGCAACGCGTACCTCGGTTACCTCATCACCGGCTACCGCTGGTAGTAGATGACTCTCGGTTGAGCGATTCACCAAGACGGCAGGGATGTTGCGCTTAGCAATGGCCTCTACAACTGGGTCGTGTCGAAATGCTGTCGCAAGTATGAAGCCATCACATCGACGGTTAAGCAGCGTCATGAACAGCTGCATCTCCTTTTTTGCATCGTTATCTGTATTGACGATCAGTGCGCTATATCCAGCAGCGCCTAACACCTCTTCAACGCCGCGTACGATTGGCGGGAAAAGCGGGTTGGTGAGATCTGGCACGAGCAATCCGATGGTGAAAGATCGACTGGTTCGAAGTCCGCGGGCCAGTGAATTGGGTTGGTAGTCCAATTCTGCGGCGATCTCAAGCACTCGTTGAACGGTCAAGGCCGCAACCAGGTGGCGTGAATCCGGGTTAAGGGCTTTAGATGCAGTACCCGGGTGGACTCCGGCGGCTCTTGCCACATCCGCGAGTGTGCTGACCATTTTTCTAGAATAGGTGATACCGCTGCGCCTGACCAATGACAATCGATTGTTGTAAGGGTCTGCGCTTATTTATTTTCTCTTTTTGACTCTGGGTGGTGGCACGTCCGTAGATTTCCGAAGTGTAAGTTGAGGTTGCAAGACTCGGCTTTCGACAGCAGAGGATTTTTTTCCACCAATAATGGAGAGCAACAACTGGGCAGCATTCAACCCCATCTGGTAAGTCTCGGTATGGATTGTTGTTAGGGGCGGTGCGATCCGATCGAGATACGCCATATCGTTGACGCCAATTAATGAGATGTCTTTGGGACAGTTCAATCCTCGCTCGGCAAAAGTGGCTAAACAACCGAGGGCGATAAGGTCATTTGAGGCGACAATCGCCG
>JBAZYI010000081.1:0-6317 GCA_041659345.1 Candidatus Nanopelagicaceae bacterium
GTGAGCAAGAAGCCCAGTGGAAGAACGAAGAACCAGTATGAATTATTACTGAACCCGGAGTTGTTGATCTGAGTGGTGTACATCCACTTCAAGGTTTGGTGATTTTCTGGAATGAAAATCAAAATACCTACAACGATGGCCGCACCGAACACATGCCACCAGACCGAGACGTTATTGATGATTGCAAGAAGATGTCCACCGAAAATATTGATGACGGTGACAAGAATCATCAATACGGCGAACCAGAAGAATTGCTGTTTGAGGTAGTCGCCTCCCATGAAGGAAGTTCCGTAGTCCGCAGAAATAGATCCGATTAAGACGTTGAGGAATGATGCCGCACCGTATCCAACCGAGGCAGTGACGGCGAGAAGACCAATCAAGTTGAGCCAGCCGGTGTAGAAACCAGCCTTTGCCCCACCTAGTTTGGCTGCCCACCAGTAAATACCACCCGATGTTGGGTAGGCAGAGGCGAGTTCAGACATACACAATCCGATAATGAGAATAAATGCAGAAATGAGCGGCCATCCGATTGAGATAGCAATCGGTCCTCCGTTATTCCAACCCTGTGCGAAGGTTGTGAAGCAACCCGCAAGGATAGAAATAATTGAGAAGGAGATGGCAAAGTTGGAGAAACTGCTCCAACTTCTGTTGAGCTCCTGTTTATATCCGAGTTCGGCTAAGCGACGCTCGTCGTCTTTTGTGTTCGGCAAGATAATCCTCCTAGAGCCGTTTAACGATGGTTCATTCGAACCACGTCGGAAGTGGATCGGCTTGGGGGGAGCCGACCTATCTTTCTAGGCAAAGTGTGGCTCAAGAGCTGTAATTTGTCTCACAATTGTGAAAGTTAATTATTCTCGTGTCGCTCTTGCATAAATCCATCGTATGCATACCAATCCGCTGGCCAATCCGCTGGCCAATCCACCTGCTAAGTGTTAGCACTCATGGCAGAGACTGACGTTACTAAAGGGTAAACGGGTGCCAAAGAAGGGGAATGGCCATGATTTACGCTCAAAGGGCGGGAATAATCTGCGCCAAGGTACGATGCCTACATGTGCAGACTTATGGGTTTTGTCTCCAACGAGAAGACCACTTTCCCTGAAATTGCCGGCTCGCACTTTTCAGATTTCGTCGCTCTTTCCTCCATCCACTGCGATGGATGGGGAGTGGCGACAATCGATCATGATGAGGAGAAGGCCCACCTTGTTCGCGCCGCTGAGATGGCTCATACCAGCACGCAGTTTGATAGCGCGATCGCTTCGTCAAAAGCCGATGGGGGATTGCTCCATCTTCGCTGGGCTACCAAGGGTTTGCCCATCAGCGAGAACAATTCGCATCCATTCGTCTATGAGGATTACACCTTCATCCATAACGGCTCTATCAATCCACCCAGCGCCGTGGATGCATTTATCGATCCAGCATTCTCATGGTTGATCACCGGGGAGACGGACAGCGAGCGATATTTCTATCTTATGATGACGATGATTAAGCATCACGGATTTGTTGAAGGTGTCCGCAAAGCTGTTGAGACTGTCAAAGAACATGCCGACTACTCGAGCATCAACGCGATGATTATGAATGAAGACATATTTGTCGTGGTCAGCGAATTCGATCCTGCGCGCAAACCTGATTTTGGCAGTGATGATTATTACGAGCTTAATTACCGTAAAGATAAAGATGGCGTTCTCGTTGCGTCGACCGGTTGGCCACAAGATGGATGGACGCCACTTCCCAACCACCACATGCTCGTTGTCGATCGTAAGAGTTTTGCGACACAACTCTTTCCACTCTAGATCAACGCTACTTTTTCATCAGTGATCGAACTTCTCGGAGCCCTGCCTGCGTTTGCACTGACGGCCCTTCTTCTTGCCATCGTCCCTGGACAAGGTGTGGCGATGGTCCTGCGTCAATGCATTGTCGGCGGCAGGCGCGCGGGCTTTGCTTCCGTTATAGGAAACAGTAGCGGGCTTGTTGTTTGGGGGACTGCCTCCGCCATTGGGTTGTCACAAGTGTTTGCCCATTCTCAAATGGCCTACAACATCTTGAAATACACTGGTGTTGCATTCCTCGTATTTCTCAGTGCTCAAACCCTCTGGGCGCTCCGCAAAGAGTATGGAAAGTTTGATTACAACGGAAGCGCCAAGGTTCAACCTGGACCCGCATTTCGGTTGGGACTGTTCACCAATCTCACCAATGCAAAAGCCGCCGTATTTGCCGTCGCTTTTATCCCGCAATTTGTTCCCAAAGAATTCTCACTTGGCTTGGGAATTTTCATTCTTGCCTGCGTTCAGGCCACCGTTTCGACTCTCTGGTATGCATTTCTCATTAGTGCAATTGATCGTGCCTCTGCAGTTCTGGAAAGGCCGCGAGTGCGCAGAGGTCTGACCGGATTCTCTGCCGCCGGAATTCTCTTTCTTGCATTCACTCTCTTGCTTACTTCACCGCGCTAGCACCAATCTAGAAGAGGTTTGGCGAGTGCTATCCTCAACTTATGCGAGTGGTGAGCGTCGAACAGTTAAAAAATGTCCTCGCCTCCCTCCCTCCCAACCCGCGAATTGTTGCCTCTGGCAATTTTGCAACACCCAAAACACTCCTCTCATTGGCCGATGAGTGCCTTCCAGAGTTTCGCCTCCACATGCTCAACGGCCAGCCGGGAATTCCAGACCGCGAAGGCATTACCTATGAGACCGCATTTGTCGGTGCTGGAATGCGCAGACATCCGCGCCTGAATTACATTCCCACTCGCCTAAGCCTTCTTCCAGTTCTCTACCGCGATCACTACCGCCCAGATGTGGTCATGCTGCATGCTTCACCTCCACGTTTTGACACGGTCAGTCTTGGGACCGAAGTAAATGTCCTTCCATCGGCGATCGAAGCCGCCCGCGCGCGCAATGGAATTGTGATCGTGCAATCCAATGTTCGGATGCCTTACACATACGGCGATGCGCAGATCTACGAGAATGAAATCGACTATCTCGTTGAGGTAGATGAACCTCTCGCGATCAAGCCAACCACCACCTTTGATGACACATCGCGACAGATCGGTTCACGAATCGCAGCACTCATTGAGGACAACTCCACCCTTCAACTCGGTATCGGAGCAGTTCCAGATTCCGTTCTTGCTGAATTGGGTCACCGTAAAGGCCTTCGCATCTGGACCGAGATGTTTAGTGATGGCGTCCTGGACCTTCACAAAGGCGGCGCCCTCGATGACGAGATTCTTCTGACCGCGTCCTTTGTCTTCGGATCCCAAGAGTTATACGACTGGCTCAACCTCAATCGAAAAGTGCGGATGATGCGCACGGAGCGCACCAACGATCCGAGCCAGATTGCACGCCAGGCCAAGATGACAAGTATCAACGGCGCGCTCGAAGTCGATCTCTTTGACCAAGCAAATGCCAGCCATGTTCGCGGTGAGATCTACTCCGGATTTGGGGGATCGACCGATTTCATTGTCGGCTCGCTTCACTCGCGCGGTGGCCAATCCTTCATGGCGCTTCCTTCATGGCACCCCAAGGCAAATGTCTCAACAATTGTGCCGCGTCTGGCTACAAATGTGACGAGTTTCCAACATAGTTATGTAGCCACAGAGAACGGCATCGCTGATTGTTTCGGCCACTCGCAAAATGACCAAGCCCGCAACCTCATTGAAAAGGCAGCGCATCCCAGTGTCCGAGAAGAATTGCGTGCCAAAGCCGCTGAATTCGGTTTGATCTAGGCCCAATTAACAGATCGGTAACTTTGCACCGAATACCCTAGATCCGCAGAGCAAGTTGGAATGTTGACCAGAATTTGATCCCTCAAATACGCGACCCCGGCAGCATGACTTGCGTCAGGGGCCCACCGGGATCGGACCTGAATAGTACCAAATGGAACACTTACCAGATGAAATTTTCAAACAATATTTTCCAGTTGCCAACTCCGGAGTAAATTTCGAATCCTTGGATGATCAATGTCTGTATCTGTGGAATAAGCGAATATCGGCTGCCCTTTGGGAAGTTTTGTGTGACGTAGAGATCGTTTTTCGATATTCAATTGATAAGGAACTTGTCAGATTGAATGTTACGGAACGTAATCAAGAGAGTTGGATTGAGGATGTAGAAACACTTATTGGGATGGATGGATATCGATATGTCTCGCGCGCAAAGAGTTTTTTGCAATTTAGATTGATCGAGGATAATCACCTAAATGTTATTTCGGAGTTGAATTTCAGTTTTTGGTGTTCTCTACTAACTAAGCGTTACAAAGACTCTCTTTGGAGAACGGCTCTTCGCTTTGCATTCCCGAATTCACCCTCTCGCCAACCTGAATACATTTTCACCCGGGTTCGCCACCTCCACGTCCTGCGGAACCGAATTGCCCACCACGAACCCATCCATCAGCGCGATATCGCCCTGGATTACCAGATATGCATAGAAGTCCTGAACGCCATTTCGCCGATAATCGCAGCGTGGTCGGCGGAGCACTCACGAGTCCTGGGGTTGTTGGCCGAAAAGCCACGGTGACCCCCAGGCGCGCAACCTCATTTGGAAAGTAGCGCATCCCACTGTCCGAGAAGAATTGCGTGCCAAAACCGCTGGATTCGGTTTGATCTAGGCCCAATTAACAGATCGGTAACTTTTACGTACTAACCAGTAGTCTCTCAGTCAGGTTAGCCATATGTGAAAACGCCTCAATCGCGTATGTTTACCCAATGAGAAGATTCATTGGAATTCCCCTTGCCTTACTTTCCATCGCGCTTTTGCCACTCTCTACCACTCCATCCTTTGCTGCTCCTGAGTTTGCGACGTATATCGTCGTGCTTCAACCTGGCTCTGATCACGCGGCCGCTGCACGAGAGTTCACTAAATCCGGATGGCGCATTGAGCAGAATTACAGAAACGTATTTTCTGGTTTCGCAATCAGTCTGCCAGTTGCAGCGGTTGCTGGCCTTGAGCACAACCCAAGGATCCAATATGTAGAACTGGATGAAGAGATGACGGCTTCCGATTCTCAATCTCCTGCACCATCATGGGGATTGGATCGCATTGATCAGAGATCCCTGCCGCTCTCAAATACTTTTGATTTCTCCTCAACCGGTAACGGCGCAGGGGTGATCGCATACATCGTGGATACCGGCGTGCTCTCGACTCACACCGATTTCGCTGGTCGAGTTGCAAGCGGCTACAGCGTCATCAACGATGTTGTTAATACGACAGAGGATTGCAATGGCCACGGCACCCACGTCGCTGGCACCCTCGCCGGTACAAAGTACGGTGTGGCCAAGGAAGCAACCATTGTTCCGGTCCGAGTTCTTGATTGTCAGGGATCAGGTTCAACCTCGACCATCCTTGCCGGACTTGATTGGGTTACAGCCGACCATACTTCCGGCCCTGCGGTCGTCAATATGAGTCTGGGCGGAAGGTCAAGTAGGGCCGTGGATGCGGCAGTCGTACGAGTCGTTGAAGATGGCATAACCGTTGTTGTTGCTGCTGGCAATGGACACACAAATGCATGTACTGCATCACCAGCTCGAGTCGAGCAAGCGATTACGGTTGGCGCCACAAACGACTCGGATACCCGAGCACCGTATTCAAACTTCGGTAAATGCGTTGATCTATTCGCCCCAGGTTCTTACATCACCTCGGACTGGATCACATCATCGACGGCTGCTGCAACGCTCTCCGGCACATCAATGTCCACGCCACATGTGGCCGGAGTCGCAGCTCTGATGTTGTCAAGAACTCCGACTCTGACACCGTCACAAGTTGCTTCAGCTCTGGCTTCGTCGGCAACTGTTGGTGCAATTGCGGATGTTCGCTCACCAAACTTATTGCTCTACTCAGATCCTTTGGGTAGCTGAGCGACCTCATTTGAAAAAGCGGCGCGTCCCAAGTGTGCGCGACGAGTTAGGGATCAAAGATCGTGAGTTTGGACTCATTTAGCAAAGTTGAGTGCTAGCCGACTGATTATGTGAGCGCTGCTTCCGTAAAATCATGGTTGGAAATGAGGCATCATGAAAGCACTCGTTGTTTATGATTCTAATTTCGGCAACACGAAGTTGATTGCTGAAGAGGTAGCAGAAAATCTTGGAAATGACGTCAGAACACTCTGCGTCCGTGAGTTCAACGCAAAAGATATGGTCGGCATCGAACTTCTGGTTCTGGGCAGTCCGATCAATGGATGGAATGCTACGGCGACGACAATGAAAGTTCTCGATCGTTTCAAGGAGCATGATTTCGACGGCGTCAAATTCTCCACTTTTGATACTCGCGTCAAACTTTTTATTCATGGAGATGCCAAGGACAAATTGGCTGAGGTCATTGCTGCAAAAGGCGGCG
>JBAZYI010000082.1:0-6305 GCA_041659345.1 Candidatus Nanopelagicaceae bacterium
TCTACATAAGCAAGCTTTTTGCACACTTCCACAGTCACTGCGTCCCAAAGTCTGCTCCCTCGAGAGTTCAACCGATCCGTCATCGGACCAATTGAACTCATGATTTCCTCACCGCCGTGAGGAAATTCGAGGAAGGAGGCCGTTATGGATATTCACAGTTGGTGGTAAAACCAACAACGAGTCCTAACACAGGGACGGCCGCCTCGGGGTTTTGCCTCGAGGCGGTTCCATTTCTGTAACTCTGCGTAATCCGCAGTACTCCCCACTATCGCCATCACCGCCTGTTTTGGTCTACATATAAACCAAAGAAAAAGAGCCCTCCCGCGATTGAACTGAACCCCTTGATTCGTGAAATCTTGAATCAGTTCTTCAAGCGATCTAGAGAATCCACATGGTCGGAACGGTGTAGGCAATCCCGCTAATCGCTAATACATTCCTTCTGTTTCTCTATTGAACCGTATTATCAACAGAGGCGTCTCATACACTTCCTACCGTTTAACACATTACAGATTCGTATTATTCTTAAATCTTCCACCGATGGGAAATATTTAGTCGCATACGTTGATTTAATTGATAAT
The DNA here is from genome assembly GCA_041659345.1 of Candidatus Nanopelagicaceae bacterium. Taxonomy (GTDB): domain Bacteria; phylum Actinomycetota; class Actinomycetes; order Nanopelagicales; family Nanopelagicaceae; genus QYPT01. The sequence continues at coordinate 579 of JBAZYI010000082.1, forward strand.
TATTACTCTGCGTGGTCTTTAAGAACGGCACAAATCACTTCACAAATTCCGATCGTTGGGAGATAATTAACTATGGTTAAAAGGCTGGCGACGCGGAGGATCGAAGCGGACCGAATAGCGGATGACATCAACGACCCTGTTCTAAAGATGCTTGATGACGGGGAAATGAGCATGCAAGAGATTTTCAATGTACTGGGTTGGGAATCAATTCCGGCTGAACTGTTTAAGATCGGCGACAAGTAAGCAGTAATATGAAGAATTTTTTGTTGGCCAGTTAAAAATGGAACTCTCATTGAAGTGAAATAGAGCATCCTCGCTAATCCCACTAACGGTTAATACACCCCTTGCGCGCTAAAAAGGTGCGCAAGGTTCGGATGCACTGGCGCATTCATATACAAATTACTTACCCACACTTAATCGTCCTTCGTCCGTCTCTCTTGATCCCGCTTATTAATCTCAGCATTAGAGGACATCACTGGAGTTTTGTGGCACTTCGAGTGGATGACCCGAGAGGTGGCTTTGAGTGGGTGGGTGGCCGAGCGATCCTGAGGCAAAGAAGTGCATCCGCGCACTCAAAAAGGATTTCCATTGGGATTATTCGACAGATGTAGGCGGTTCGTCCCACTTGGCAGGCTGGTTACTTTGTGGACGGGGCTGTCGAATCGGGGTCGACGGTACCGCCAGAAATACGGCGAGGGCCCTCTGGCGTCTCGCGAAGAAATGCGAGCATGGACGGGCGCCAAACCGTCGCCAATGGTAGGTCTGATGGTGTTGCCAAGTGCCAACAATATATCGTAGGGTAGTTAGGTGGAGAAAATGAAGCGCAACTACGAGTTTTCCGTGCAAGTTACTGGGTTAGATATTGAGAACGAATCCCAACTTAAGCAGTTGAAGAATGACGCGATTACCATCGTTCCCTTTGCGTCTAATGGCCTCATCATGCTTGGTGTCGAAATGGCTGCCGGATCCCCTGAATCGGCATTTAGCGCGTTCAAATCATTCCTAAATGAGTACGCGAGTGACATCAAAATCAAGCGCCTAGATTTGGATCTGGTATCTCTGTCGCAGATTGCAGAACGCTTAGACGTAACTCGTGAGGCAGTTCGACTTTGGGCCACGGGGGAACGCCGCCAAGACTTCCCCGAACCCTTTACATCTGCTGGCCAATCACTTTTATGGGCCTGGTCTGAGGTATTCGATTGGCTGACTGAGGAAGAGACCCAAGACGACTCACATCCGCTTCCTATCAATCTGATCGAGCGCTTGAACGGCATTTACGCACGGGATCGCAAATCGGCCACCCCTCCGATGGCATTGGCGTCCGCCTAGCCATCAATTGCGTCATCACCGGTTTACCGATAGGCGAATGGACCAGATCCAAAGGTGCAAGTTCGTTCGCTAGACAAGCAGCGACTTCTGTAAGGCGACTTGTGTGTGCCCCTCCGCAGCTCGCACAACTACCGCTGATTTTCAGTGAGAGGTCCGTCCAAAAATTGTTACATCCTCTACTGCGGAATGCCTACAAACTAAATTCTTCGCCAGCCTCGAATGAATGAGGTTCTGATCTATTTAGCATGTGGACTTTCCCTTCTCCCCACACCCTCCATGAAGTTAATGCACCATCTCGGATGAGCGCCGTGTTCTCATCTATCCCAATCAAGTTTGTTCCCCTTTCCACGCGCATAATCGTTGAAGCAACACGATCCGGAATCCACCCAAGAAACCGATCGTAATGAGGGATTGTTTGGATATTCGGCAATAGTCCCAAACCTCGGGTGACATGGGATTTACGAATGGCAATGATTTCGTTGCCCATCGCCATTGCTCCTGCCGAACATCCCATCAATGATGCTCCAGAATTCCACGCTTTCACAATCGCGTTCCAGGCAGGAGTGTCATCCAATGTCGTCGCCAGGTAATGAGGATCGCCGCCCGACAAATAGATTAGCCCTGCGTTTTCAAGAAGTTCCGCAAAATCTACGTTGAAAGCATCATCGCGGTTATAAAGAGGAAGGGAGTGATTCGCCACTCCTAATCGGTCGGCTTGTGCCTTGCCAAGTTGATGCCAGTGATTAAGGCGATCATCGCTCTCTGCACCCGCTGCCGTCGGTAATTGAACAAATAGTGGACTCTTGCCGCGTGCGACCGCCGCTTGAAGTAATTCACCTTCAAGTGCGGTCATCACGGGCAAATATTCGCCAGACCCAACGAGCGCGATTGCTCCGCACGTCGGGTTCTGCATAAGAGGAACTATGCCATTGCTTTCTGGAGATTCTCATCGATAGAGGCCAAGAACTCTTGGGTTGTCTGCCACGGAGCGTCTGGAGAAATAAGTATTGCAAGATCTTTGGTCATCTTGCCGGACTCGACGGTTTCGATGCATACACGCTCGAGAGTGGCAGCAAAACGTGCTAGCTCTGGAGTGTTATCCAACGTTGCGCGGTGAGCCAGACCCTGAGTCCAAGCAAAGATCGATGCGATGGGATTGGTGGACGTTGGCTTTCCTAGTTGGTGTTGGCGATAGTGACGAGTGACGGTTCCGTGAGCAGCTTCGGACTCAACGGTCTTTCCATCTGGACTCATCAACACACTTGTCATCAGACCAAGTGAGCCATAACCCTGCGCAATCGTGTCTGATTGAACATCGCCGTCATAGTTCTTGCACGCCCAGACATATCCACCTTCCCAACGAAGCGCGGTTGCAACCATGTCATCAATCAGGCGGTGCTCATAAGCAATGCCCTGCTTCTCAAAGGCTGCCTTGAACTCTGACTCATAGATTTCTTGGAAGATATCTTTGAACCGTCCGTCGTATGCCTTGAGGATTGTGTTTTTCGTGGAGAGGAAGACGGGAAAATTGCGCTTCAAGCCGTAGTTCAAAGACGCGCGAGCGAAATCGCGGATTGATGCATCAACGTTATACATGCCCATGGCGACGCCCGAGCCTTCGAATTTGAAGACTTCAAATTCCATTGGCTTCGAGCCATCTTCTGGGGTAAATGTCATGGTTACTTTGCCGGCGCCAGGTACCAAGAAGTCAGTTGCTTTGTATTGGTCTCCAAAGGCATGACGGCCGATAACAATGGGCTTGGTCCACTGTGGAACCAGGCGAGGCACATTGCTGATGATGATTGGCTCGCGAAAAATTACGCCACCCAAGATATTGCGGATCGTTCCGTTGGGAGACTTCCACATCTGCTTGAGACCAAATTCTTTCACACGAGCTTCATCAGGAGTGATGGTCGCGCATTTCACTCCCACACCGTGCTTCTGAATTGCGTGGGCTGAATCAATCGTTACTTGGTCATTTGTTGCATCGCGATGCTCAATGCCAAGGTCGTAATACTCAAGATTGATGTCAAGGTAGGGCAGGATCAACTGATCCTTGATGAACTGCCAGATGATGCGAGTCATCTCATCGCCATCAAGTTCGACAACGGTTCCCGTCACCTTAATTTTATTGATATTAGTCATCTTTTTCTGCTCTCAATTCGTCGATGGATTTAAAGGCTCTGTACATCTGCTTGTTTGGCGCGCACGGCTTCAGCTGCGCCCTTGAGCGCTTCCAATTCAGGAGCCGAGAGGTCTGTTTCGACAACTTTGCGGATTCCTGTCTTGCCAATTTCTGCTTCTACTCCTAGGTACACACCGGAAATTCCATATTCGCCATCGACCCAGGCACACACAGGCATTACTGCGCCCGAGTCCTCAATGACTGCTTTGGCCATTCGTGCAGCGGCAGCAGACGGTGCGTAGTACGCCGAACCTGTCTTGAGAAGGGCAACAATCTCAGCACCGCCATTGCGTGTTCTGGTTACTAATTCTTCAATCTCTTGCGCAGATAACTTCTCTGACAACGGAACTCCACCAACAGTGCACTGGCTGGGAACTGGGACCATAGTGTCACCGTGCGAACCGAGAGTGAGAGTCTTGACAGAGGCGACTGGCACATCGAGCTTCTCAGCCACAAAATTTGTGAAGCGGGCCGTGTCGAGCATTCCGGCCTGACCCATTACTCGATTCTTTGGAAAACCTGTCGCGATCTGTGCCAGAGCAGTCATCTCATCCAGGGGATTTGATACGACGATGACGACGGCGTTTGGACTGTGCTTGGCAATATTCTCTGCAACCCCACGGACGATTCCTGCATTGACACCAATGAGATCCATCCGGCTCATGCCCGGCTTTCGCGGAAGTCCTGCCGTGATCACGATGACATCTGAATTGGCGGTGGCTTCATAGCCGGCGCCTTCTGCGGTCGTGGTCGCGCCCACAACTTTTGTTTCAAATCCCTCGATGGAGCGCGATTGGTTGATGTCGAGAGCAATTCCTTCTGGTTTGCCTTCGACAATGTCTGTCAATACGACGGTATCAAAAATGTTGTACTGCGCTAATCGCAGAGCGGTTGTTGATCCGTAGAAACCGGCTCCAATGACGCTAACTTTCTTACCCATCTTCGTCTCCTTCGACGTTTATCAGTTCTTATTCTGTGGCAAACTCTCTTGACATCAAGATAACTCTACCGCCCGCGGGGCAGTGCTAATGCCAGCGCGAACAGTGCCAGCGCTATTGCCAGGGGAAGAAAGCGCCCCACTGTGCTCACGCGGGGGCTGGATATGGCCACGCCCGCGGTGCCAAGGGCGATCGCGATTGACCCTGCTTGGACTGAGGCCAAGAGTCCAAGTAATACTCCGAAAAGCACAAAGGTATAGCCAGATAAAGTGAGGAAACGCGGGGCTAGCGACATGCTTCCACGACATTTTTGAGGAGCATTGCGCGAGTCATTGGACCCACTCCTCCAGGCATGGGGGCAACATAGCCAGCCACCTCCATCACGTTTGGGTGAACATCGCCTAGCAACCCAGCCTCCGTGCGGGATATGCCAACATCGACAATCGCCGCCCCCGGCTTGATCATTTCTGCGGTGAGGAAATGAGCTTTGCCAATTGCCGCCACCACTACATCGGCATTTTTTGTATGTCGAACTAAATCTTTAGTACCGGTGTGAGTAAGTGTCACTGTTGAATTCTCGCTCTTGCGCGTAAGAAGCAGCCCTAGCGGACGGCCCACAGTCAGACCGCGGCCAATGACAGTGACTTCAGCTCCATTGAGGTCAACCCCATAATGCCGCAGTAATTCCACGATACCGCGAGGAGTACAAGGCAGCGGTGCATCTTCGCCACTTACTAATCGGCCCAGGTTGAGTGGGTGCAGTCCGTCTGCGTCCTTATCCGGATCAATTGCTTCCAGTACCTTCTGCGAGTTTATTCCGCGTGGCAAAGGCAACTGGACAATGTAGCCCGTGCATTCCTTAGAAGCATTGAGGTCTTTAATCGCGGCGAGAATATCGTTCTCGGTTGCTGAGTCAGGGAGATCTACGCGGATGGAGGTAATTCCAACTTCGTGGCAATCACGGTGCTTGCCAGATACATATGAGTGCGATCCGGGATCATCTCCGACCAGAACTGTCCCGAGTCCGGGCGCTCTTCCCAATGCTTTGAGTTCGAAAACTTCCTTGGCCAGCTCGCCTTTGATTTTGCTGGCGAGAGCTTTTCCATCCAGTATCTGTGCACTCATACGCCTAATCTAATGGATTTTCAAATGGTTTATCAGCCCTCTAGGCGACTAAGCATGAGAGAAATGGCGCACACCCGTGAAAAACATGGCGATATTCCTCTTCTTTGCAGCCTCAATTACTTCTTCATCGCGGACGCTTCCGCCCGGTTG
>JBAZYI010000083.1:0-6036 GCA_041659345.1 Candidatus Nanopelagicaceae bacterium
AAAATGAAGTACATCCCAAACAAAAATGAGAACGTGCGATAGACGGGCCATGAATCGCCCTGCCTGTTTAGTCGATAAACCCCTCGTAAATAGAGCGCCATAGAGAAGAGAACAATCCCAAGGAAGAGAGCTTCAGGGTCGAAATTAAAAAGTAGCCGCGTGAAATTGGGAGCCGCTGGCATTGGAAGACCCGCGATTGTCGTGGCCGCATCAAATGTGCCACCTCCGACAGGATCTGGCGGCTGACTAGTTGAGAGCCACGAACCAAGTGCAAGTGCAATGATCATGATTGAAAGTTCAATCCCAATAAGTTGGGTAAATTTCGCCCAATTCATACTCGTCATTTTGCCGGCATTGAGATTGCGTCGGTGTTGATATCCAAGGAATATCAAGCCAATAGTCAAAATCACTTTGGCGATAACGACTAGTGCGTAACTCGTGTGCCAGGCCGCCGCAAAATCCAATCGGATCCATGCATTGGCGGTTCCACTTACCACAACGGCGATAACTGCCCAGAGCGCCAATTGACTAAACCGTGGCGCTGCCATGACACGAGATTTCGGGTCAAGGAACCCGAGTCCAAATATCCCACCCACCCAGAGCATTAATGCGAGAACGTGAATAATCAAGGACCCAACTGCAAGTGCATGCGATCCGCTTGTCGATGAATGTGATTGAAATAAAGGGGCAACCACGCCCACGAGTGCCAGAATCAGAAGAAGCGTTGCGCCACCAACTCGCTTCAAACGCGGGACCAGGATTACTACGAGGATCGCTACCAGCAGTTGGAAAAACATGTACTGACCTAGAGTTATCTGAGTGGCGAAGGACCTTAGAGTTGTTGGATCTAAGGCGGCACCAATTGTTTCACCGAGGACATTGGCAAGAGTGAAAACAATATTTGTCGCGGATGCGAGAACCCAGATTCCACCGCTCCATAGAGCAATGGTGCGCAACTTCAAAGCCTCAACGCCTAGGGAGCCTTCGTTATCCTCCATAAGAAAACCCATGCAAAGTAAGAGACCGATGAGGCAGATACTCGCCATGATTCCAAAAAACTTGCTCATTGCTGTTAGTGCATCGATAAAAGGCCCTGCCGAGGAGACGGATGCCGCCAGTGATGTCATCTCTTAGTGATGAGTTTCCAGGCGTAGAAACAGAGGAACAAAAAGACGGCCACTGCAGAGAGAATGAGTGCAATAACCAGCGTAGGTACCCCTACTGAATTACTCGGGGAGTCTCCAGGACTTGCGGAAGGCGAAATTGCGGTCGGCGGTGGGGAAGTAATTACACTTGGGGCTTCAAAGGAAAAGGTGTACGTACCTTCAAGTGGGATGTCATTATCTGTAAGTAGCGAATACGAAACGGTATAAATACCGCTGACCGTAAGCAACTTCAAGCCAGCCACCACGTCAGTCCCATTGACAGTCAAAGTACCGTCATCTACTCGCGTGCCCTGTGGATCGCGCACGGTGATGGTATTTCCCTGATCGATGAGTGGCGCCGCTGTTGTCATGGTGATCACACTTGGCGAGGTGGTGAGGGTGGCTCCAGCAATCGGGGTCGCGCTCACAAGTGAATTGGCGCTGGCTGACCAAGCGGATCCGAATGCAATCAGGGCCAGAACAGCGCCCACCAGGGTCTTACGTAGCCTCACAATGCTCCAACCTTTGTTTCCGGCGTCTCAATATCTTTCGATTCGCCTCTATCGTCCCACTTCTTTAGACTTCTCTCTACTGCCCCTAGATTCTCGAATAGTGGGAATGATCGTGAGGAAAGGTCGCTTAATGCCAACGTATCAATATGCATGCAGCGCCTGCCACCATGAATTTGAGATTTTCCAGGCTTTTACCGATACATCGTTGACCCATTGCCCCGAGTGCAACGGCCAATTACGAAAGGTCTACTCCCCAGTTGGAGTCGTCTTCAAGGGTTCAGGTTTCTACAAGACCGATTCTGGATCCTCTTCAAAAGCACCATCAACAACTTCCGCGGCTCCGTCATCATCTTCTGCCGCACCCGCTGCGCCATCGTCCACGGCTCCCGCAGCGCCTGCAAGCCCATCCGCTTAATACAGCCTGCAACAAAGAGGATCACTCGTGATGGGGTGGCCGATCTGATTCCAGTTGCTCTTCTCGCTTCTTTTCATCCTCTTGATCATCACGCGGATCGCGTTCGTCAGATGAAGATTGTGGCCATTCCTCGCTCATAATGCGCCAACTGCCCTTATCATTTTCGTAACGGCATGGCGAAGAACGGATTCCAGACCACCATGGTGGTAGAGATCATGCACTATTGCCATTGTCATAGGGTCATTGTGCCCTCTATCTTGGCAATGCTCAATTACGGCCTGAACAGTCGTTAGATTGTTCAGATTTGGAGCCTTTAGTGTTTAACGCCCTTGCTCACCTGGTTGTTCGTCGACGGAAAATTACGCTCTTTCTCTTCATTATCGTCGTTCTGGTCGCCGGTGGCGTGGGCTCACTTGCCGTATCCAATCTGGACAGTGGTGGGTATTCGGATCCGAAAAGTGAGTCCGCGCTAGCCGCGAAGTATCTCTCGGATCATTTCAACGTAAAGGATCCAAGTGTTGTTCTCGTCGTCGACTCGGGAGCGAAAGAACTCAACCATGCCACTGTGATTGCATCCGAGTCTCGTTTGGAATCTCAGGTAAGAGCCGTGCCAGGGGTGGCCCATACGCTCTCGTATTGGAGCTCTGGAAAGTTACCGACACTAATGTCAAGTGACGGGAAAGCGGGCTTTCTCTTTGTTTATACCGAGAAAACGAATTTTGGAAGCATGGAAGATGTGGGAAGAGTGATCCAGGAGAAGTTTGAAGGGAAGTTCGATTCCCTTACTGTCTACGCCTCAGGAGCTGGAGTAGTTGCACATGCGATCAACTCCAAGATTTCGAAGGACCTGGCTCTCGCGGAGGCAATCTCAATCCCCTTAGTTTTCATCTTGCTCGCCTTCGTTTTCGGCGCCTTAGTGGCTTCGGCAATGCCGCTAGTAGTGGGCATCAGTGCAATTCTCGGAGGGTTATTCATCATCTTGCTTTTCACACTTTTCACAAGTGTCAGCATCTACGCACTGAATCTCATAACCGGCCTCGGATTGGGTCTGGGAATTGATTATGCACTTCTCATCGTCAATCGATTCAGAGAAGAGTTGCATGCTGGAAAGAGCGTGGAGGAATCCGTGATGACAACGGTAACAACAGCTGGAAAGACGGTCTTTTACTCAGGCTTGACCGTACTCGTCACCCTGAGTTCGCTCATGCTCTTTCCGCTGAGCTTTCTCAAATCTTTTGGGTACGCAGGAATCGCAGTCACTACCCTCGCAGTAGCTGGCGCCCTCATCCCTCTCCCCGCCATTTTGGCAATACTGGGAAATCGAATCGACAAAGGGGTTGTCCGTAGTGGTGCCATTACCCAGAAAGAGGAGGGTCGTTGGGCAAGAACTGCTCGATTCGTCATGCGACGACCCGTGCCAGTCGTAGTTGTTTCCTTGATTATTTTGGGTGTTTTGGCTGCACCGATCAAAGACATTGCCTTCGCACAGATCGACTCACGAGTCCTACCAAAGTCGAATAGTGCGGCCATCGCCTCACAAATGATTTTGGACCGTTTCCCCGGACAAGAGAGCAGCCCGATTGAAATCATTATCCCTGGTGGAGTCCAGAAGTCAGAGGAAGTTGATGCTTACCTCAACAAAGTGAAATCCGTTAAAGGCGTTATGCGCATCAACCCTCCACAAGTCAGCGAAAATGACCTGCGCATTACGGCAATCCAATCAATTGGTTCGCGGGAAAGTTCCGTGCAAGTAATGATCCATGATCTCCGTGCCATTCCCGCCCCGCAGGGGACCATGATCGGAGGTTCAGCCGCGGACTTCACGGATTCGCAGGATGGAATCGCAGATAAATTGCCGTGGGCACTCGCGTGGATTGCATTAAGCGTTCTCATACTCATATTCATTTTTACGGGTTCAATCATTCTGCCAATCAAAGCCGTGATACTAAATGGGCTTTCGTTAGTTGCAACCCTTGGGCTCTTGAGTTGGATTTTCATCGATGGCCATATGAAATGGCTCATTGGGGATTTCACTGTAACGGGCACCCTAGATACCGGAACCACAATCCTGGTTGCCGTGGTCGTTTTCGGACTCTCGATGGACTATGAAATCTTTCTTCTCTCGCGTATTCGTGAAGAACACTTCGCGGGCAAGTCGAATACCGAATCAGTGGCGACGGGATTACAACGCTCTGCCCGAATCATTACGGCTGCCGCGATGTTGCTCGCGGTCGTCTTCGCTTCATTTATCACCAGCGGAGTCACCTCGATAAAACTTCTCGGACTTGGCGTCGGATTCGCGGTGCTGTTGGATGCAACTCTCATACGCGCGCTCTTGGTTCCGGCATTAATGCGGCTATTTGGTGAGTTGAATTGGTGGGCGCCAAAATCGCTAAAGCGCTTTACATTGACACACTAATCATTTCTTCCGATACCTATCTTAAAATCGATCGGGGTGTCCTCGGCCGGAGTCGGACCGGCGACCTACCGCTTAGGAGGCGGTTGCTCTATCCACTGAGCTACGAGGACCTAAAAATTATTGTAAGTAGGGCATTGCAAAGGGTACTCGGTGACATTGAAGATGATAGCCATTGTTTTACGCGTAAAATTGGCAGATAGAGATTGATTGGCTACCATTGGAAACAAGAAGAGTGCTTATTACATAAATACTCTTAACAACACAGAATGAAAGGCCGACAATGAAAGCGCTAGTTATAGGCGCAGGCGGCGTTGGCAGGGCAATTGCGAATATTGCATCTCGAAGGTCATTTATCTCCTCGATGGTGATAGCCGACAGGACCTTGGCCCGCGCAGAAGAAGCCGTCGCACGAGTTAAAGATTCCAGATTCTCCGCTGCTCAAGTGAATGCCGCAGAATTGGAAGATATCCGCGAACTCATCCGTAAAGTTGCTCCGGACGTCGTTATCAATGCGGTCGATCCTCGCTTTGTTATGCCAATCTTTCTAGCGTGCGAGATTGAAAACACCAATTACATCGATATGGCGATGTCACTCTCCCGTCCTCATCCACACTACCCAAATACCGAAACCGGCGTAAAACTCGGCGATGAACAATTTGCGCGTGACTGGAACTGGAGCGAGCGCGGTATCTACGCCCTTGTAGGTATGGGAATCGAGCCGGGTATGAGTGATGTCTTTGCTCGATATGCCTCAGATTTCCTCTTTAGCCGAATTGATTCCATCACCGTCCTGGATGGCTCCAACCTCACGGTTGAAGGTCATGACTTTGCGCCTTCCTTCTCCATCTGGACCACCATTGAGGAGTGCCTTAACCCTCCATTAGTTTGGGAAGATGGTCGCGGTTGGTATACGACAGAGCCCTTCAGTGAGATTGAGGTTTTCGATTTCCCAGAAGGAATCGGGCCGGTCGAATGCGTTAACGTCGAGCATGAGGAAGTTGTACTCATTCCACAGAAAGTGGATGCAAAGAAAGTCAACTTCAAATACGGCTTAGGTGCCGAATTTATTACCACTCTTAAAACGATTCACATGCTGGGTATGGATCGGAAAGAACATGTCGATGTGCTCGGCGTCTCAGTATCTCCACGAGATCTTCTGGCCGCCTCTCTTCCAGATCCTTCGACTTTAGGTGAGCGGATGCACGGAAAGACCTGCGCCGGAACTCTCGTCAAGGGTCTTGATAAAGATGGTCAGCCACATGCTTGCTACATCTACAACGTGATCGATAACTCGTGGTCAATGAAGGAGTACGGCGATCAAGCTGTCGTCTGGCAGACCGCAGTCAACCCGCTCATCGCGATGGAGTTGATCCATAAAGGGATATGGCAACCATCTGGCGTGAACGGTCCGGAGTGGTTCGAACCAAAACCCTTCCTCGATCTTCTTGAGGACTATGGAACAAGTTGGACAATTCGTGAAGAGGATTCGAGCCAAATAGAGATATAGGTTTACCTCATGAAAAAAACCTATGACGTTCTCATCAT
>JBAZYI010000084.1:0-5999 GCA_041659345.1 Candidatus Nanopelagicaceae bacterium
GTGCGCAGAGACAATCAAGATCGCCTTAGGTCGCGGAAGATCTTTGGCAATCTGGGTCAGTTGGCTCGTCCAGAGTGGATCGTCTAGGAGCATGGGTGCTCCATGTCCGATGTAGAGAGCGGGCATCTTCATGAGGGGAGTATACACAATGTAGTTGAAAGTTCAACTACTAACAGAGAGCGAGAATGACGTGAAGATTGCGGGGACCGTGCACGCCTTCGACTCTCTCCAGTTCGATATCACTGGTGGCAGATGGACCTGAGATCCACGTCTGATGGTCCTTTGGATTGAGCCGTCGGATGGCCTCAACAACTGTGCCAACGACATTCTCTTCCCGAATGATGCAAATATGAGTATCGGGGACTAATGAGATCGCGCGGCGGCCTTGCGCCGGATCAGAGTGATTGAGGATGATCGTTCCAGTGGTGGCAATGCCTAATTCACTTGCGGTGATTACGCAATCGAACTCGTCGAGTTGGTCGGATGAGAAATTGAAATCGACGGTCGCCATGGTCCATTGGGTCGAGAGCCCAGCGGGAATGAGAACATTTCTCAAGCCGTACTCGGCGAGAATTCTTGTAATGGTTTGGGCCACGTTGGTACTGCGAGTGAAAGTGGCTTTGTAGTCAAGAATGCGGTCCTCAAGGAGATCGAGGAGTTCTGCGTGGGAAAGTGCGAGGGATGGATCGTATCTTCGATCTACCTGGAGCGAGATCATGCCGGCGCGAGCTGCATTAATCCGCTGCAGGATGTCCTCGCGTGCCGTACTCATCGCGTTCGTTTCTTAACAAATCGAGGAGTTGGGATATTCCGAAATGCACTCCACTGCCGAGCGATAGGAATATGTCGGACGAGTAACTGCAGCGGTGCACTTGCTATGAAGGGGGCCAAAGTGGCCGTGACCGTGGATAGGATTTTCAAGCCCTGCGGCCCCAATGCCTTCGCGGCTGCGCGCATGGCCAATTTCTCAAGCTTCCCGGCGTTATCGCGATTCTCTATCGCGCGCAGGTGTACCAGGATTTTTGGAATATTGATTTTGACCGGGCACACGTCATAGCAGGCACCACAGAGAGTGGAGGCAAAAGGAAGGGTTTTGGCCTGACCTGGACCCAGCAGTTGGGGCGTGATGATCGCGCCGATGGGGCCAGGGTAAACGCTGTTGTAGCTGTGGCCGCCGGTATGTTCGTAGACCGGACAGACGTTCATGCAGGCCGAACAGCGGATACAAGCCAGGGCTTCACGCCCCACTTCATCGGCCAGGGTTTGAACTCGGCCGTTGTCGAGCAAGATCACATGGCGCTGAGTCGGACCGTCCCCACCTTCACCCGTCCAGAAACTTGTGTAGGGATTCATCCGCTCTCCGGTGGCCGAGCGTGGAAGTAATTGCAGGAATACCTCCAGGTCATTCCATGTTGGAAGGATCTTCTCAATTCCAACTACCGAAACCAGAATCTCAGGAAGTGTCAGGCACATTCGGCCGTTGCCCTCGGATTCAACGACGCAGAGGGTGCCTGATTCAGCAATCGCGAAGTTGGCGCCACTCACCGCCATATGAGCGCTGAGAAATTTTTTGCGCAGATGAGTACGCGCAGTCATCGCAAGTTCTGTTGGGGAGTTAGTTAACGTGCTGGCTGCTTCTGGAATTTCCTTCACAAAAAGGTCACGGATCTGATCGCGGTTCTTGTGAATCGCCGGAACCAGAATGTGGGACGGATGCTCATCTGCGAGTTGAATGATCAACTCCGCTAAATCGGTCTCTTTCGCCGAGATTGCATATTTTGCAAGATGCTCGTTGAGGCTGATCTCATCGGTGGTGAGCGACTTTACCTTCACGACCTCTGAAATTTTGTTGTCGAGTGCGATTTTCGTGATGATTTCACAGGCTTCTTGGGAGTTGCGCGCCCAGTGGACGGTTCCGCCGGCTTCGGTAAATTCCCTCTCAAATCGCGCTAAATGTGTGGAGAGGTCTGCCAGCGCGGCCATCTTGATGTCGTGACCGGCCTGTCGTAGTGCTTCCCAATCCTTAACTTCCGCGACTACCCGTGCTCTCTTATCGCGAATGGTGCTAGTGGCGCGCTTGAGATTGGCGCGAAGTTGTGAATCTTTGAGCGCCTCTTTTGCCAGAACTGGGAAGGGGATTGGAATTCCGGAGTATCCCTTACCCACGGCTGGCCAAAATTTCTGCGAGGTGAATAACCTCAATGAGCGTACCCTTTTTTTGAAGTCCGCCACCGATATGCATCAGGCATGAGTTATCCGCACTCACCACATATTCGGCAGAAGTGCTGAGAATGTTTGCGAGTTTGTCGTGGAGCATTGCGCCACTAACATCTGAATTCTTAACACTAAATGTGCCGCCGAACCCACAGCATGCATCTGCCTCCGGCAGTTCGATCAGATCCAGGCCGCGAACTTCGCGAAGGAGCTGTTGCGGTTTGTCTCCTAGTTTGGCCACACGCAGCGAGTGGCAGGTTGTGTGCAAAGTGACGCGGTGATTGAAAGTCGCGCCGACGTCGGTGACCTTGAGGATATCTACCAGAAATTCAGAGAGGTCAAGGCATTTGGCGACAAGTTCTGGGCGGTTTTCATGTTCGCGCAACGAGCCAATGCAGGATGCGGAGGGAGCGACGATGAAATCGCAATTGACAAAATTCCGCTCAACTCGGTCGACGAGTGGCTCGGCCAGTTCTGGATAGCCGGAGTTAATATGCATCTGGCCGCAACAGACCTGCTCGGTATCTACAATGAGGACGCCAAGTCGATCCAGGACCGTGCGAGTCGCCTCCACTGTGCGCGTGTAATAGAGGGAGTTGATGCAGGTGGCGAAGATGCCTACCTTCATCGTTCTGCACCCACAGCTGGCGAGTACGCACGAATGGATGCCTCAATGTGGGTATGCATAATTGAATGGGCCAGCGATGCGTTCTGCTCGATAATGGCGTGGGCTATTTCTTCATGTTGCTGCAGCGCAAGTTGGCCCGATTCAGATTGGTAATAGTGATCGAAGAAATCCTGGATGAATGTGCTTCGAGTCTCTGCAGCAAGTTGGTTATTTTTCGCGGCCAGAAAAAGGCGATATAAATGTAGGTGGCAGTGGGTTCCTTCGAAAGCGCGGCGGACCGTCTCATTGCCTGACATCTCAGAGATGAGAATATGAAAACGGGCGTCGTGCTCTGTGAGCGCCAGTAGTTGTTCGGAGGCGTTCAATCTCAGCGAATCGTGTGCCCTTTTGAGTTCGGCCCGCAATTTTTCGGCGCCGAAATCGTCACTGGACCGGGCGGCTCGCTGCGCCGACCATGGTTCGATGAGGAGGCGGAATTCAAAAAGATCGTTGAATTCTTTCATCGTCAACAAATTAGTTGCGGAATATCCCTTGAGAGGCTCTTTACGAATAAGCCCATCCGACTCAAGTCTTGCGAGGGATTCTCTTATGGGAGTGTGCGAGACGTTAAGTTGTAGGGCGAGCGCATCAATATTGACATGCTGCCCCGGGGCGATCTCGTGATCAAATATCTTTGCTTTGATGACTCCATAGATTTCGTCCGAAAGAACCGATTGTCGTGGCGTCCTTTTCAGTCGACGATTATCGGTCATAAAACGCTATGCGCTGTAGGCGATGACCCGCGAGGAAATTTCACCAATTCCTTCAATGCCAGAACTGACAACTTGTCCCGCTCGCAGGTACTTCGGTGGCTTGAATCCCAGTCCAACACCAGAAGGTGTTCCGGTGTTGATGATGTCACCGGGGAATAGTTCCATGAATTGGCTCAGATACCAGACGATGTGATTTAGCCCGAAGAGTAGATCACTGGTGCGGGAGTCTTGCCGTATTTCACCGTCTACTTTGCACCACAGTCGCACATCGTTCGGATCAATTTCATCCGGGGTGACGATGCATGGACCGATTGGGTTAAATGTTGGGAAGGACTTCCCTTTTACCCACTGGCCTGACCGCTCTGTCTGCCAGTGACGCTCACTTACATCTTGCGACATTGAATAACCCAAAACGTAATTGGGAGCATCGTCGGGCGATGAGAGGTAAAGCGCGCGCTTGCCGATCACAATCGAGAGTTCGACTTCGTAATCCGTAGCGGTGCTATTGGGCGGAATTACGATGTCGTCGTTTGGGCCAATGACTGAATCGGGTGCCTTCATAAAGACAACCGGTTCTGCGGGAGTGGCCCCGTTTGTTTCGGCAATGTGCTTGAGGTAATTCATTCCCACGCAGATCACCTTGGTGGGTCGATCAATCGGCGCACCGATGCGGGTGCTAGAGAGTGCAATGTGTGGAAGGTCGGAAAGGGCAGCGGCCGCTACCTTTGCCAACGCCCCTTGCTCAAGGGTGGTTCGGTTCCAGTCAGGTATGAGGGAATCCACAAGTATTGCCTCATCGCCGACGATTACCGCGGGCCTCTCTGTCCCAGGTGCCCCAACCCGTGCAATTCTCATTTTCTCCCCATTCTCGCCGATCAGCGAAATCCTATACGAAAATGGGAAGAGTTCTGACGCCGTATCTGGATCGGGAGTGTGGGCAGTATTGACTAAGGTGCACTCCATGAGCGAGCAGCTGGATCGGGTCCGAGCCGCTCTGGAAGCCGCAGTAGAGGCGATTGGCGGATCCACGCGCGAGGGTCAGATTGAAATGGCCGAAGCGGTGGCAAATGCTCTCACCGATCGTCATCACCTCATGGTTCAAGCTGGGACTGGCACCGGCAAATCACTTGCTTATTTGGTTCCGGCCCTTGTCCATGGCAAACGTGTTCTCGTGGCTACCGCAACCTTGGCATTGCAACGGCAGTTGGTCGAACGCGACTTGCCGAGAATTGTGCCGGCTCTAGAGAAAGTCCTACAGCGAGAAATTACTTATGGCATCTATAAGGGTGTAGGAAATTACATCTGCTTGCAGAAGATGAATAGTGAAACGTCAGATCCCGATGGCGATGTTCTACTGGAAATAAGTAGTTTGGGGGCGGATGCGAAACGGCTTCACGCCTGGGCCAAAACTCCGGGTGTCACAGGAGACCGTGACGACGCGCCGGATGTTGATCGGCGGGTGTGGATGGCAAATTCTCTCTCTGGTCGCGAATGCGTAGGGGCAGATGTATGCGCATACGGGCACCAATGTTTTGCGGCCCTCGCAAAAGCAAAGGCAGCAACAGCTGACGTAGTCGTCACAAACCACACCTTACTTGCCATCGAGATCGTCGACTCTCATCCGATATTGCCAGAACGCGATGCGGTCATTCTTGATGAAGCACACGAATTTATGGATCGCACCACACAGGCGGTCACAGAGGAGATGACTGGCCCGCGCGTTCTGAGAGCGGCTGCAATGGCAAGAAAACACATGCCTGGCAAGGCTTCTGACGCGCTGACCAAGGCTGCCGACGCCTTTGACGATGCAATGGACGAGTATGGGCAGCGCGTGAAATTTGAGTCGGCATTGCAGGGCAGGCTTGCCGAATTACCTTCTGAATTGGAAGCGCCCATCCGAAAAGTGCGTGAGGCAGCCCAGGCAGTCCTTCAACTCATCAGCGCCGATGAAGAAATCGTCGACTCTGATTCAATCGCGGAGAGAGCGCGCGTAAAAGGAGCGGTCAATGAAGTATCAACGACTGCCGCTAAATTATTGAAACTCGGAGCGGGTCAAGTCCTCTGGTACGAGCCCACATTTTCGTCACTGCATCTTGCACCGTTGGCGGTTTCATCTGTTCTCCGTGAAAATTTGCTGACGAAAACGCCTGTCATCGCCACTTCTGCGACATTGACCGTCGGCAATGGATTTGATGCAATGGCGCGAAATATTGGCTTCGTCATTGGCGATGCTGCTGATGAAGAAATGGAAGTCGAAGAGGGAGAAGTAGATCCGGCAAATGTTCAGATGCTCGATGTCGGATCACCCTTTGATTTTGCCAACCAGGGGATGCTTTATCTGCCCAGACACTTACCCGAACCGGGGCGCGATGGTCCAAGTTCTGAGGCATTGACCGAACTCGGCG
>JBAZYI010000085.1:0-5841 GCA_041659345.1 Candidatus Nanopelagicaceae bacterium
CTCTCTGCGATGCGCTCGTATATGAGAGATATCAACCTGGGACGCGAACCTCGACCTGAGATTCCCGCAGCGGTCGGTATGGATCAAGAGAGCATCTATGAAATGTACCGACTCCTCGCCATCGCAAAGTACGAGGATCGGTATGTGATTCCGGCAGCACATACCGAACAAGCACGAGAGTTGGATCATCTCGGCTGTTCATTAGATGGTGTCGATGGAGTCGAGGCACTGGGCGGCGGTCCTTTTGGTCGTTCTTCTGGTAATCCGGTACCCGTCACGATTGAGAACTTTCAAATCATGCGAGATCGGCAGACAAAATGAGCACTGCCAATGTGCAAATGATCGCATCAGCACTGCTCATCTATCCTGATGAGAATTTCGAAGAAAGACGCGCCGCGCTTACGGATATTGCCAAAAACATTCAAGGCCCAGCTGGTGAGTCACTCGTAAAATTCTTTGAGGCAACTAGCGAGATGACTTTGGACGAAATTCAAAGACACTACGTGGAGATTTTCGATATGAGACGTCGATGCTCACTATTTCTGACATCGTGGACGCACGGTGACACTCGCAATAGAGGGATGGCGCTACTTCATTTCAAAGAAATCTACCGCGAAGTCGGAATCACCCTTTCCGAAGAGGAACTTCCCGATCATCTCGCAGTTGTTCTCGAATTTGCTGCACTCGTAGACCATGAAGAAGGCAATCTCCTCCTTGGTGAGCACCGCGCGCCCATCGAATTGATCCGCGATGCTCTTCACAACGCCAACTCTTTTTACGCATCGATCCTGGATGCGGTGGTAGCCACATTGCCAGCAATGACGCCAGAAATTGAGGCTCGTGCACGTGCGTTAGCTCTGAGCGGGCCTCCGCAAGAATTCGTCGGACTCAGTGGTGCCGTCTCAATCGCCCTCGAACCTTTTTCGTCGAACCCAGCCCTAGTTGCCGATGGAGTGCGCACATGACCTCGTTAGATATCCTGCTCTGGTCTGTACTTCCTTACGTAGCAATCGGCTCATTTGGCATCGGACTGGTCTGGCGATACCGATACGACAAATTCAACTGGACCACTCGTTCCTCACAAATTTATGAAGGAAAATTACTCACCATCGCTGGGCCCCTATTCCACCTGGGTCTTTTCGCGGTTATTGGTGGTCATGTCGTCGGACTGCTCATTCCAAAGGAATGGACGGATGCAATCGGAGTAAGCCAAGAGACCTATCACTTAGGCGCAATTACCATGGGGGGCTTTGCCGGAGTAGCAACACTTCTTGGCATTGCACTGCTCATCTATCGTCGCCGCACAACCGCGACGGTCTTTGCAGCCACGACCAAGAACGACAAGACCATGTACATCTTTCTGGTTGCAACGCTTCTTGCCGGATGCGCTGCCACTCTCTCCAGCGCTGGTGTTATTGGAACCGAGCATAATTACCGCGAAACTGTCTCGCCGTGGTTTAGATCGATCCTGCTCTTCCAGCCTGACGGAACATTAATGGCGCAGTCGCCACTCGCTTTCCGAATCCATGCAGTCATCGGAATGCTTCTCTTCATTATCTGGCCATTTACGCGACTGGTGCACGCACTGAGTGCACCAGTCGGATACATGTTCCGACCACCGATTATTTATAGAACGCGCGATGGACGGGGCGTTGCTGGAGCCAGCAAAGCAAAGCCCGGCTGGGAAAAAATCAAGTACTAGTAGTTGAGAATCAGACAGAACGGATGCCCTGCAGGATCCAAGAAAACGCGGAAGTTTTCGTCAGGTTGAAAATCGGCCTTCCTCGCTCCTATCGCTAGGGCGCTTGCTTCAGCTTTGTCGAGGTCTGGCACGCTAAATTCCAAGTGTGCTTGTTGAGGCACATTGCCGGTAGGCCATGTGGGAGCCACGTAATCATCGACTCTTGCAAAAGCAATGACCGGCTTGCCATCGAGTTGCACCGTCATCCATGAGACGGTCTCGGGAGTTAAATCTCCCAGTGGTTCGATCTCAAGATCGGCGAGGGATGAATAAAAAGTGGCAAGGGCATATGGATCCGGGCAGTCCAATGTTGCATGGCGATAGTGTGCGATAGGCATATGGGAAAGTTACCAAAGCCTGCCTTGGTAAGCCAGGGCTGTTAAGCCAGGGCGCTCTTAATCTGATCCGCATGATCGCGCGGATGTTTTGCGTAACTCTGCAACCACTTCTCAATGGTGTACTTTCCGCTCTCGGAATGTTCGCCATACTTCTCCAGGTCCGCCGGCGTCAGACGGTTAATGATGTCCAGTGAGCCAGCTCGTACCGAGAGGTAAATCGCGAAGGAGTTTTCCACGGGAAGCTCCTCATAACCCAAGGTCTTATTCTCGGCCCACAGGCCTTCGTCATAGCCTTGAATGAGCGAACCATCGGGTTCGGCAACTAACCGCCTCAATCTGGCGTAGGACTGCGCTTCACTGTCAGCAATGTGGTGAATCACTTGGCGGGGTGACCAGCCATCTGCTTTGCGGCGATCAAGGTCGCTATCGGAAAGTGCCGTGACGGTATCGGCAAAATACTGGGTTGCAGCTTCGTAAATTTTGGCCTGCTCTTTGATATCCATGAGCCATTGTAGAAACCCAGTGGCAAATAAACCAACAAAACGTAGCCCCGAAGGGATTCGAACCCTCGTAGCTGGCTTGAGAAGCCAGAGTCCTAGGCCGCTAGACGACGGGGCCCTAGAATTTCCAAAAATGATCGCCTGCGGCTTTCATTTTCCTGATAAAGCTATTCAGTTTTCTTTCGCTGGGGTACCAGGACTCGAACCTAGACTTACTGAACCAGAATCAGCAGGGCTGCCAATTACCCCATACCCCAAAAGGCGCTCGCAAGGATACCGTAGAAATTAGAGCGACAATGCCGATGAAATCCGCTCCAAACAGGTCTTTTTGCCCAGTAATTCCATTGATTCAAAGAGCGGTGGCGAAATAGTGCTGCCGGTTACTGCGATTCGCACAGATCCAAATGCAATACGTGGCTTGAGTCCCATGCCTTCGATTAATGAGGATCGCAGCGCCGCCGCGATCGATGTATGAGTCCACTCAGGCAAGTATTTCAATTCATCAAGGCTTCGTCGTAGGACTTCCTTTGATCCTGAGTCAGAGACCTTTGGAATGGATTCGAGTTCTACCTGGAAATCCCTAACGAAGAGAAACTTCAGCATTGCCGGAATCTCACTCAATTTCGTTATGCGTTCTTGAATGATCGGAAGTGCGGCTCTTACACGTGCAATCTCTTCATCGGTACCGGTGATGACATCCGCTTTCTTCAAAAATGGCAACGACCATTCGAGAAAATCTTCAAGGGAGAGGGCACGGATCTTGTCGCCGTTGATTGCTTCCAGTTTCTTCATATCAAAACGTGCAGGCGAACTATTGACGCGCTCGACAGTGAAAAGTTCGGTCAACTCTTGCATCGTAATATTCTCGCGGTCCTCCCCTGGAGACCAACCAAGTAAAGCTAGGTAGTTGCAGATTGCCTCAGGTAAAAATCCTGCTTCGCGATACCAGGCGATCGAAACTTCGCCATTACGCTTGGATAATTTCGCATTGTCCTGCCCCATAACAAAGGGAAGGTGAGCAAAAATTGGGAACTCGTGATCTTTCAAACCCATCGCTTGATAGACACGGATCTGACGGGGCGTGGATGAGAGAAGATCTTCGCCACGAAGAATGTGGGTGACTTTCATCAGGACATCATCGACCGCAACGGCCAAGGTGTAGAGCGGTGAGCCATCTCCGCGTACTAGTACAAAATCTGGGACGAACTTATGATCGAAGGAAACTTCGCCCCGGATCGCATCGACGAAAGTGGTCTCTCCATCGGGCATACGCATGCGGACCACAGGCAATCTTCCAGCGGCTCTAAATGTTGCCATCTGATCATCAGTGAGATTGCGGCATTGGCCGTCATATCCCGGCGCGACATTGGCTGCTCGTTGCGCTTCACGGCGTGCTTCCAGTTCTTCAGCCGAGCAGAAGCAGTAGTACGCATCTTTCTGATCTATAAATTTCGCAGCCCAGTATGCGTACAGATCTAGACGTTGCGATTGGAGGTAGGGTCCAAAGTCGCCACCAACTTCAGGGCCCTCATCCCATTGCAGACCAAGCCAACGAAGAGTGTCGATCGCCGCTGCAATGTACTCATCGGTGACTCGCGTGGTGTCGGTATCTTCTATGCGGAAAATGAATGTGCCACCTGTATGACGGGCGTATGCCCAATCAAAAAGGGCCGTGCGAATATTCCCAACGTGAAGGTCTCCAGTTGGAGAAGGAGCAAAACGGACTCGTACCTTTTTCTCAGCCATGAACACTCACCTTGTTAGTTAGTTCGCCTAGCCCATCAATAGATACGGTAATGACGGACTTTTCTGGCATGGGTCCAATTCCTGCTGGAGTCCCGGTCAAAATAACATCGCCGGGCAGAAGAGTCATGACCTGAGTGACGAAATTGATGATCGTGGGAATATCAAAAATCATGTCGGAGATTTTTGCATCTTGCATCACTTCGCCATTGAGGGTGGATGAAATCCGCTGATCGCCAGGTGTGAACTCTGTTTCGATCCATGGTCCAAGTGGGCAGAAAGTGTCGAATCCCTTTGCGCGAGTCCACTGCCCGTCCTTCTTCTGAAGGTCGCGAGCAGTAACATCGTTGGCAAGTGTGTATCCAAAAATCACATCATTAGCGCGCTCTTTTGGAACATCTTTGCAGATTCGCCCAATGACGATTGCGAGTTCGGCTTCAAAGTCCACCCGGTCACTCATTGCCGGCCATGCAATTGTGTCGCCCGGTCCGATCACAGAGGTGTTGGGCTTGAGGAAGATGATTGGTTCTTGCGGAACTTCGCCACCCATCTCCTTGGCGTGGTCAGCGTAATTCTTTCCAATACATACAACTTTGCTGCGAGGCAGAACGGGTGCCAGCAAGCGCACCTGAGAGAGCGGCACAACCTGTCCCGTTGGCTTTGTGCCCATAAAGAGTGGATCGCCCGTTATTACGGCGATAGATTCCTCGGCCAGAATGCCAAAGAGCGGGTCTTTGCCAAGTTCTAAAGAGGGGTCGGCGGCAGCAGGAGAGAAACGAACAATGCGCATTGGGCAAGGGTATCGCGCCTTAGAGGGACTCTATTTCACTGTTTTGCTTGACAACCCAGACGAGTGCGCCAGGGGTGTGCTCTCTCACAGGTTTTAGATTGATGGATCCATCTCCAACTACAACAACGGCCTCAATTGCCTCGATCTGACTGGCCATTGCCACAGTAAAGACGGCTTCGATGGCATCGAGCGTGAGACTTATCGAACTTATATTTCGCGCAACATAAGTGCGCCCGGTGCTATCGCGAAGAGCGGCTGCCTGAGTTGCGCCGGTACGTCGCAAGGTAGCTTGCGCCAATACTGCGAGTTTCTGATCTTCTACATTTTCAAATTTAGAGTTCGTCATGCTCTTCTTCACTTGTTGGTGCTTCTCGTTCGACAAGAACGCTGCTGATTCGACGACGACGGCCGATTGGACGCTCAGCGGTGATATTCCAGCCGCTTAGAAATATCGTGCTTCCAGGGATCGGAACACGGCCCAACTTCTTTGCCATCAGACCGCCAATGGAATCAACATCATGATATTCCGCTTCTGGAATGGTGATATCGAGTTCGCGTGCAAAATCTTCCACATGGAGTCCCGCCTGCGCCCTAGCCTTATTTTCACTGAGCCAAGAAAATTCTTCTTCCCCATCGTCGAACTCATCTTCGATCTCACCGACGATCTCTTCAATAATGTCTTCGATCGTGATGATGCCAGCGGTGCCACCGTATTCATCAATCACAATC
>JBAZYI010000086.1:0-5810 GCA_041659345.1 Candidatus Nanopelagicaceae bacterium
GGCCACTGCAGTCACCATTTTGGCGCCGTGTTTGGCAATGCCACCGGTCTCGTATTCGCGACCGACCATGAAGCCAGAAATGTTCTGCAGGAATACCAGCGGGATCTTCCGCTGGTCGCAGATTTCAATGAAGTGCGCGCCCTTTAATGCAGATTCGCTAAATAGGACACCGTTATTTGCAATGATCCCTACTGGGTAGCCGTCAATATGCGCGAAGCCTGTGACAAGGGTTTCACCGAACTCTGCTTTGAATTCGAGGAATCTACTTCCATCTACGATTCTGGCGATAACTTCACGGACATCGTATGTCGTTCGCGTGTCCGTGGGCACGATGCCAAGGATTTCTTCAGCGCTGTACAACGGCGGCTCAACTTCTGCATTGGGCGTCAGCCAACTTACGTCTTGGGGGAGTGTGGAAACGATTGAGCGGACAATCATCAGTGCCTGACCCTCGCTCTCGGCCAAGTGGTCAGTGACACCGGAGATGCGCGAGTGCATTGCTCCGCCACCCAAATCCTCGGCTGAGACTTCTTCACCGGTTGCTGCTTTAACCAAGGGTGGCCCAGCCAGAAAGATATGACCTTGTCCAGCAACGATTACATTCTCATCGCTCATAGCGGGAACATATGCACCTCCCGCAGTGCAGGCGCCGAGAACGGCAGAGATTTGCGGAATACCCGCTGCGCTCAATCTTGCTTGATTGAAAAATATTCGGCCAAAATGATCTCGGTCTGGAAAAACTTCATGTTGCAGCGGCAGAAAAGCCCCACCCGAATCGACCAAGTAGATGCATGGAAGACGATTCGCGAATGCAATTTCTTGGGCACGCAGGTGTTTCTTCACGGTCATGGGGTAATAGGTCCCACCTTTTACTGTCGCATCATTCGCAATAATCATTGATGGATGGCCGCTCACAATTCCAATGCCAGCGATCAATCCTGCACCTGGTGCTTCATCGTCGTACATTCCATTCGCCGCCAGAGGTGAAAGCTCAAGGAATGGCGAACCCGGATCAAGCAGGTGAGTCACGCGATCTCGCGGCAGCAACTTTCCGCGCTCTTGATGACGGATGCGTGTGCCTTCTGGACCTCCAAGAGCGGCGCGGCTCATCTGCGCGGCGAAGTCAGCGATGAGATCTCGGAACGCAGCATCTCTTTCACGGAAAGAAGGGTCGCGAATATCGACTGTGGTCGTGAGTCGTGGCAAACTCATGATTCTCCGCTACTGTTAGTGATCATTAACATTGTTAGGATAGCCGCTTAGATACCGCGATTGGAAGAGCTTGAACCGACATTTTGATTGGGAGAAAGAGAAAAATGGGGACTCGTGAGCGCCTGCTTGAAAATGGAGCTGCTCTCTTTGCTGCCAAGGGTTTCAATGGTGTTGGCGTTGAGGAATTAGGCGAGTCGGTCGGCCTCACCGGTCCCTCGATCTACCGTCACTTTCGCACGAAAAGCGCCCTCCTCGCCGAGATGCTCATCACCGTGAGCGACTCTCTTCTTGCAGGCGCGACTGAAGTCATTGAGGAGGATCTCGATCCGCAGCAGACTCTCTCCGCGTTGATCGAGCGTCACATAGAATTCGCGATCTCTTATCCGGACCTCATCAGAGTCCACGAGCGCGATTTTAGTAATCTTGAAGAAGATGATGCCCGGCAGGTTCGACGCCTGCAACGGCGATATGTCGAACTCTGGGTAGATCAAATCCAACTGGTGCGGCGAAATGAAACACCAGAAACTGCGCGCACAATGGCGCACGCAGTCTTTGGATTGCTCAACTCAACACCGCGGCTGCGATCTAGTCAGCGACGCAATGAAGTTGCCGCACTCATGCTTGGGCTGGCACAAAGAGCTCTATTGCCCTGATTTTTTAGCTGGTTCCCTACGGGCGGAGGTTAAAAGAATTCAATATATCCGTAAGTTCCTCGGCTGTTGTTTTAGCAAGCGTGCCTCCCGTGAAACGTTCATCATTGGTGACTTCGTCGTTCAAATCGATCGGAAACATGGCGGGCAAGGTGCCAGTGTTTCCCAGATCCACCTCCGCAAGGACGAGGTTGACCAACGAACCACCGAACTCATCAATAGAAAGAATGAGATTACCAATTGGGTTAACCCATCTCGTTTTCTCCAACTCATTCGCTGGTAAATGGGCAAGCAGGTCAAATTCATCAGCCGATAAATAGATAGTCGTGTGGGCATTCTTCGAAAGAGAACTCCCATCAACTCTGATTTTCTGTCCCAGTTTATAAACTACCGGAAGTCCAGATTCCTCAACCCGTCGTAATCTAAGTCTCGTTCCAATCAGATATCGGTCTCGAATATAGAGGCGTCTTGCGCCACGTGTCGTGGCAAAAGGACTTCGAATTAAGAATCGTCTTTCATTTTCCACATGCGCGTATTTGAGCGATATTCGCTCACCTTTAAACATTGGTAAATTTCCCTCAGAAGTCATGTGCATAATCTAGGTCAAATGGTGGAAGGCAGAATGGCTTTTTAGAAGTCATGGATCAATTGACGCCGCAATTACTGTCTCCAATGATGATGATTTGTCTTTTCCAATCAAGTTCGCAAAAACTCGTATCCCCTTAGAAGTCATCAACCCACGAGGAACACAGACAGTTGGTGACTTGAAGGGAAATGCGACTGACGGTGTTGGTAGCCAGTGGTGGTACCCTTCCTATACACACCCGGCCACTAGTGGGCCGGGTTTTTCTCTGCCCAACTGCCTTCGGAGCCGCTGCATTGATTTGATTGTTGCACTGGCCGGTCGAGACCAAGTCCCTTCGGGTGTGCCAACTAGTTGCAAGACGCCGGCCAGAATCTATTCAAAGTGCTTAAACCGCTTCTTGGGTCCAGATATTCGGCGTCCTGAGGATATTTTTGACATGACGTCTTATCCTTATGTAATAATTCACCTACAAAGACCCGTTCTCCGAACTGTCACCGGATGGTGTGCGTGCCCTTTAAGGGCTAGGAAACGGGTCGCTTTTTTATTTAAAGAGCCAGATGTCAGAGTTCGTTCGACGGCGTATGGGTTCGAGCGCTTTGGCATATTCAAGAGAGTCAATTCCCGAAACTATGTGACTCCTGCGTATACAACCCGCAACCATGTCAGCTAATTGAATAAGTTGATTACTTTTCGAGTCCACAAAATGGACGTCCTTTATAATGCACAATTCAAGACTATTTGTTTGAGTTTTCAAATATGTCCGAACAGCATTTCGATATTCTCGTCCCCCGCTGCCATCAATTTTTATCGATGCATTTTGGATTGTTCCACTAGAGCGACTCAACACTGATTTAATCACATAATTATAGAAATTCTCGTGATTTTGAATTAAGCTGTTACTCGTAATGACTTTCTTATCAATCACGATTGCTCTTACAAAAAAGTCGTTCTTAAAGATTTGATCCATAAAAGCAAACCGAATTTCCTTGCGAGTCTTCGAGAACCTAAACTCTTCAAATGGTGACCACCCCAAAGATCTTCGGAATTCGTGGATCGATTCCGAAGTTCTTTGGGCAGAGTCAGGCGTGCTAAATACACAACAAGCAATTACAAAGTATTCAGTGGACCCTTTGGAAAATTTGAACCCAGCATCACCTGAGTCATCAATGAATACGTGCACCACTGGAGTTTAATTAAACTGTTTCACATACCCTCTTGACGGTGGGCAGTCTGTGGGACCCATATCGCCTGGGATAAATAGGAAAGCAAACTTCTGTCTATCTCCTTGATATCAAAGTGGGGGAGCAATGCAACTGGGAACTGGGAGACTTCAATACGATTGATGTAGAGCTGGTGCAAGGGGAAAGTCAGGTGGACGATCTTAGTTTGTTGGCCAAGCAATGGGTCGCTGCGTCAACCTCGTGAACAGAAAACGAACCCTCACGGGAAACGATCGCCTCAATCCTCTTGCTGTTAATGAGCACTCCATCGACTTCCAATTGCGTTCTGAGGAACTTGAAGGTCCCCCAATCAGCCGCATAAAAAGCCAATACTCCAACCACGGGAAATTCAATTGAGCTGTCCTGCAAGATATTCTTTACGATTGTAGTTTGCCTCTTCACACCTGCTACAAGTTTCATGCAATTGCGTCTACCCACAAACAATTCAGGCGCACTCTTTTCAAAAAATCCACTTTTGTCCTGTACCCGAACTACGCCCTGATAGTTCTTGGCATCGATAACAAAGACGCCAAATTTGGTAATCGCTAGGTGGTCAATGTTCGCCCTGGATTTCGGAATGAGTCGATCATGCAGTATTCGAAAGTCATATTTAATTGCTAGAGAATCAAGAAGTTTGCCAATGGCAACTTCTCCTTCTGCCCCAACTGCCCACGCTCTCGTACTTTGCGGTTCATTCGTCAAAGCCAGAATGTATTTTCCCGCTCTGGGAAATTTCTTAGTAACTCGTTCCTTCCGTTGTTTGATGAGATGTTCATTTTTGGCTCTAGCAGAACCACCGGCGATCCCTTGACTCACTGGTGTTTCGGGTTTCGTTGGCACTACCGCTTCCGTATGCAACTCCGCATCTTCAATTAGCAAAATACTCGCCTCCGAGTGCATGACACACATGACTTTTCTTTGGGCAGCGCTCCACAATGCAATGGTTCCAGCCTGCAGGGGAACGCCACAAGTGACACAGATTCCATCTCGCCGCAGTTTGAGACGTTTCCAGTCCTGACTAGATGGTTCCATTAGCAATGTGTAAGCCAGCCAGGAAAGAAAAGCAAGGCATTCTGATGCAATGTGTGCCCGAAGGGATGAAACTGAGAATTGGGAGTCAACTCTTTTTCTACCCTTGAAAACGCAAATAAGCAGTAGGTTGTCACGATGAATTCAGAAATCGAGATAGTCAATGCCCTAGATCCCAGATGTCTAGAACTCGAAACTGCTGGTTATACGGTTGTCGGGGAATCATGGGGAGCGCATCTGCGCTTAAGCGACCCTATCGATTTGAGTCTGTATGCCGGAAAGATTTCTGGATTACAGACGCCGGGATATCGGGTGGTATCCCTTGCACTCGGCCTTGCTGACCAGGTTTTAGAACTTGAAGTTACTAACAATTCCGACTACCCATACACACCAGCAACCGCGCATGCTAGGCCGACTTTTGAAAGCACGAAGAGCCTATGGAAAACGGGCAACGGGGTTTTTGGCGCATTCAAAGAAGGACTACTCATAGGAGTAGTGGCAGTATCCAAGGGAGCGAAGGAAGTAAATATAGATTTCGGTAGCGTGAGAAGAGAACATCGAGGCTTGGGTGTGGGATCTGCAATTGTGTCACTCGCGATAAGTACCTACGCGAATCTCGGAGAGCGTCTTTTTTCGACTGGGGGCGCGGCGGTCAATGAAGCGAGTCATGCAACAGTGAGAAGTCTTGGCTTTGTGGTAGACGAACAATGGCGAAGTTATCAAAGACCGAACTAGAAATCCTCAGGGCCAAAAAAGGTGCGACCCCTCAAATGAAAGGCGAGAAAGGTCAAACGTATGCGTCCGAAAGGATGAAATAGGAACTGGGAGTCGGTCTTTCCGATTTTAGTTTGAATTAAGTGGTTTATTTCCCTATTGCTTAGAAAAGAGGAGAATAAACGCAGATACGTCTATAGGGTCGAGAAAGGTAATCACAGTGGCAAGAACATATGTCCTTACAGGCACCGCCTCTGGAATTGGAGCGGCGACTGCGGTTCTGCTACAAGAGCGGGGCGCCAAAGTGATTGGTGTAGATATTCATAACTCCGACATCAACGCTGATCTGAGTACTTCCCTAGGACGAAAAGAGGCCGCTAAGACCGCCATAAAATTGAG
>JBAZYI010000087.1:0-5758 GCA_041659345.1 Candidatus Nanopelagicaceae bacterium
TTCCGCAGATGGCATCGGGTGATGCAATTGGCTGCTTTGGTTTGACTGAAGCGGACCACGGATCCAATCCTGCGGGGATGATTACCACCGCTAAAAAAGATGGTGGCGATTGGATCATCAACGGTAGCAAGATGTGGATTACCAATGGAAACGTTGCTTCAGTCGCTGTCATTTGGGCTCGAACTGATGAAGGAATCCGCGGATTTGTTCTACCAATGAATACTCCGGGTTTTAGTGCCAATCTCGTGAAACACAAATTGTCTCTGCGTGCATCTGTGACGTCGGAATTGGTCTTTGAAAATGTGCGTGTGCCAGATAGCGCGCGACTCCCCCTGGCAACAAGTCTGCGTGCTCCTTTGATGTGTCTTGCTGAGGCACGGTACGGAATTATTTTTGGTGTTGTTGGGGCAGCACGTGATTGCTTTGAAGTTGCGCTGAATTATGCATCTACCCGCGAGCAATTCGACGGACCTATCTCTCGCCACCAATTGACTCAGGAAAAATTGGCTCGAATGGCTACCAATTTGAATACTTCTATGTTGCTGGCTCTACATCTTGGGAAACTCAAAGATGCGCATGAGATCAAGCCCGAGCAGATCAGCATGGGCAAGT
This sequence comes from Candidatus Nanopelagicaceae bacterium, assembly GCA_041659345.1. GTDB lineage: Bacteria > Actinomycetota > Actinomycetes > Nanopelagicales > Nanopelagicaceae > QYPT01. The sequence goes on from JBAZYI010000087.1 coordinate 613, forward strand.
TCCATAACGTAAATGGAGCACTTGACATTGCGCGGGATGCGCGATCTATTCTTGGTGCCGCTGGCATAACGACCGAGTACTCGATCTTCCGGCATATGAACAATCTCGAGACGGTCTTGACGTATGAGGGAACGCATGAGATTCATGCCCTCGTAATCGGTGAGGCGCTTACAGGGATTGCGGCTTTTAGATAGCTTGCATACCTACAGCACCCGATTTCCGGAAGAAAAGCACACCCCTCGCTGTCCTTCGATAGGAGCATTCCCGCTCATAGTGATTGTCGGCTCCAGTGAAGCTGATTGCGTGACGATCAAACTTCGAATTTGCACTGCAGGAGTCTTGTAATCCGATGCCAATTTGGCCGCTGCTTCTCGGAGAAGGTCACTAACTTTTACTCCGCGACTTTGTGCAATTTGGCGAAGTTCGGCGACTAATCCGCCCTCGATGCGAACCGACAACATCTGCTTGATGTCGCGCCCTGCAACCTCGCGAGGCTCGCCCTCAACATCTCCCCCAAGATTTGAGAGAGCCTCAGCCCTACGTTCACGTTCTGACTTTGCCATGTTATTGATCATAACTTCCCCCTCCAAGGCAGTCGAGTAGCTTGCTGCCACGCTCTTATTTGACCCTGTGTAGCCAACCAACCAGTTACTGGTCTTAACCAATCTCCCCGCTTATAGGAAGTATCAAAAAGTATCGTCCACATAGCCAGCCCTCCGCGATTTGGCCCAACTATTGAAAACTCAGCTGAACGTATGGACAACTTTATTTCTACGGGTCTTTCTCGAAGTACCTCTGCGACAACTTGCTCTGTCACACCATGGCGCAAACAGTGAGCAAGATTCCCTTCATCATCTTCTTCATCATCCCAGTCAATCAATTCAAACTTAAGCGGATCGAACAAACCTCAACTCCCTTCCACGGTTGCTCAATCTTCGGTTGATGGAATTGATGCCTGAGGAAAGTGCGGTGGTGTTTGTGTATAGATTTGGATTGCGCGGAAGGGCCAACGATCGAGCTCTTGACCATCCACTTGTAAGACTGCTGAATAACTTCCCGCACTAGGAATCAGGAAGTTTCCGACCATCGCGGTGATCGGCATGATTGTCGGCTCTCCAACAATCATCTCTGGGGCAACTTCAACGGTGAACTCTCCGCCGATATCCCCTGGTAATCGCTTGCCGTCTGCATCCTCAAACCAGATTGCGAACTTATGAGCCTGACGATGCGCTCTCCAGGGAATATTCAAGACAACAGCCACACCGAAGTTGGCCACCGCAGGAAATCCCGAGAGATTCAATCGGTTCCAAAAAGCTCCGCTCGTATATAACTTTCCATTTTCGACCGCCACATAGTCAGCAAGAAAGAAGGCCGACGAAAACAGATCCGTATCTTTTGTCATACACGCACTCTACACTGCGTATTACAAAATGCAAACGCCTCTCCCCATGGAGCCTTTCGAATCCGGTCTGGCGGGCCCGCTTAGGTTTCTCTAGTCATCGATCCCAAGTGGCGGCGGACCGTATCGGTAGATAACGGGCGTCTCCGAAAAGACAATCGGATTCGCGATTGTTTTGCTTCTGGTTTTATCGCGTGGATCTTCAATGGTTATCACTGGTTTCAGCCCGAGTTTTTCGGCGAGCGCGACTGCCTCTTGAATGCTGTTGATTGCACCAGCCGGGACTCCGACCTTTGTGAAGGCATCCACCCACTCTCCCACTTTCTTGGTGGCAAATATGGGGTAAAGGAGTGAATTGAGTTCGCCGCGATGTGCGACGCGGTTGGGGTTGGTGGCGAAGCGCGAGTCGATGTGGAGATCAGTGCCCAGGACTGCGCAGAACTTGGCGAATTGCCCATCATTGCCGACGGCGATCACTATCTGTTTGTCCTGCGTCGGATAGACCTCATAGGGGGCGATGCTCGGGTGGGCGTTGCCCATTGCTGTGGGGATGACACCGGCACCCGCGAAGGCGCCGCTCTGGTTGACCATGCCGGAGAGGGCAGAACTCAAGAGGTTGATTTCGATCTTCTGACCGATGCCACTCTCTGCGCGGTGATAAAGAGCGGCCACAATTCCAAGGGAACTGTGGAGTCCGGCAAGAACGTCGATGAGTGCAACACCGACTTTGCTGGGGTGATCCGAGTCGATGCCGGTGATGCTCATGAGGCCGCTCATCCCTTGGACAAGAAGGTCATAGCCAGGGAGGGCTTTTGCTTCATCGCTGGTTCCGAAGCCAGAGATAGAGCAGTAGATAAGGCGTGGGAATTTCTTGTGAAGATCTTCATATCCAAGTCCAAATTTCTCCATAGTTCCAACCGCGAAATTCTCAACGAGGACATCAGAAGTTGAAATGATTTCAAGCGCTTTCTGTCTGCCTTGTTCGGTGGAGAGGTCGGCAGTAACACCTTCTTTGTTGCGGTTGACTGATTGGAAGTAGGTTGCGCGACCTTCAGAATCAAAAGGCGGCCCCCAGGATCGGGTGTCATCACCGAGGCCGGGACGTTCGACTTTGATCACGTGCGCGCCCATATCCCCCAGCAACATTGTCGCGTAAGGACCGGCGAGGACACGGGAGAAATCAGCGATCTTTACACCACGAAGCGCGCTCACCTTCTAAACCTAGCAATGATCGCTAGAAAAGGTGTGCGCGCTTACGTAGTACTGGTGGTGGCTTAGTTTTTGATTGGCTCGTTCATGACGTGCTTGGCAGGTTGGGCGATCATGTAAACGATCCCCCCAACGATGGCAATAACGATCATGACAACCAGTGTGACCCAGTCGAGGTTAAAGAGTGCACCTCGCGGACTGCCCAGCCCCGTCGGTATGACGAGGTTGATGAACATCACCGATAGGTAAACGAGAGCGATGATGTTGATAAGCATGCCCTTGCTACCGAGTGTGAAGTGCCCGCCTGGCGTCCAACCGCGCGATCGCGCAATGAGAGCGCCAAGGACGGTGAGAAGGAACGAGAGATAAATACCACTGACGCCGAAGGAGACAAGAGATACCAACGCCGAGACGTTGGCTGGATAGGTAAACCAGAGAATCTTCGTGTCTTTCGCCGGGGTGATATTGACCATGAGTGTGAAGAGCAACGGCACCAACGCTCCCAGAACAAGTGCATTGACTGGTGTGTGGAATCGTGGAGAGATCTTGGAAATCCACTTACCTGCAGGGACGGCTCCATCTCGTGCGTATGAGAAGAGCATTCGCGAGCTTGCTCCGAGGATGGATGATCCGCAGGAGAAGAAGGCGAAAATCACTGCCAGCAGCAAGAGATCCCGCAGGAAGGACGAACTAATCGCTGTTTCCAAGATGTAAGGAATGCCACCGGCGAACGAGGTCGCCTTTGCATAACCTTCTGGATCACTTGGTGTTGCCAGAAGAAGTGCTGCTACAAGAATGAAGGAAGTAACGCCACCAATAATCAATGCCCGACGCATCGCTTTGGGAACTTGCATGGAAGCATTCTTCGTTTCTTCTGCGACATCTCCTGCGGATTCAAAACCGTAGAAGATAAAGACGTGAGCAAGCACTGCGATGAGTGCTGCCCCTGTCCACCAGCTGCCGCCGAAATCAACACCAAGCGAGTTGGTCGCTACGCTCTCGGCACCATGTGATTCGAAGAGGAAGCCGAAGCCATGATTGAAACCAGCGGCGGCGAGAATAATCGCGATGCCGAGGGTTCCGAAAATTTCAACGTAGGAGCCAAAACTTGCAACGCGTCCCATCATCTTGGCACTTGTGATGTTGAGGATGGTCTGAATCGCAAGCAGAGCCAGCGTCATGACGATCAAGGTCGAATGATTGGAAGGATCAATATTCATCTTGAACCAACTATTGAGTAGCGAGGCAAGGTAGGGAACGACGCCGGTATCAACTGCGGCGATGGTCACAAGCAGGGCCATGAGGTAGAACCAACCTACCCACCAGCCGTACTTTCTACTGACCGTGTATTTCGAATATTGATAGAGCGCCCCCGATACCGGGTAGTGGCTGCCCAACTCTCCGAATATCAAGGCGACGAAGTACATACCGAATACCGGAATGAACATGAGCCAGATGTAGCGGGGTCCGCCTGCCCCTGCGCCTAAGACGAAGAGCGAATAGATACCGACCATGGGAGACAGGTAGGTGAAGGCCACACTAAAACTGTGGAACGGGCTGAGAACTCGAGAAAGTTCTTGTTTATATCCGAGAGCACCGAGTCTCTGTTCCTCGGTGGAGTGATTGTTATCTGACACAGGAGATCCTCTCAACGCTGGGTAGGTCTCGTACTTAGCGAAAATCATCCGTCATAAATGTGACGATACCTAGTACCAAAGGGGGTTACTCAGGAGTATTTCTCAGAAAATTCTAGGGATTAAGCGTGGGAACGCAGAACCTGACGGGAGAAATAGATGAGAAGGAGCGAGAGCAGACCAACAGAGAGTTCGAGAGCAACATAACTCCACGGCGCGGATTCCGGCTGCATCATATGCGTCAGGTCTGCGATTATCTGAATGAGATTGAGGACTCCCGCGCCGATGGCTAGCAGTGCGCCAAAACGAGGTCGCTTGAAAATTTGGATCATCGCGACAGATTCCGAGAGAACAATGGCGAAAAAGAGGAGCAACCATAATTTTGATACACCAACTTGCGGTCTGGATTCAAAACCGATTGGCGCTGGAAACTCGAGCACAGTTAGGACAAGAATCAGGATGATAGTGGCCGAAACAGCGCGCTTGGCAGTCTTGGCTTTCAAACGATAGGGGAAATTTTGTCTAGCCACGGCACCCGCCTTTCTAGAATTTCTTCTTTATCTGGTTGGCCCACTGGGCCGCACTTTCAATTTCGCCTTCAAAGAGTGGACCCACGCGGCCAGTGACGTAGAACTCCCTGGGCTCAGCGATCAATTCGCCGCCTTTTGCAGCAATGACCTCAGCCAATTTGTCCTTGGCATCTCCATGAATAAAAAGTTTGACGCGAGTATCAAAAGTGGAGAATTTGACGCCGTCGAAATCATGCTCCTTGAAACGGTCGAGAACTTTCATTGTCGTCGCCGTAGCATTCCATCCATTGATCGGACTGCCCAGAACCAGAAGTTCGATGCCGACCATATCTTTTGCGTTGAACTCACGGACGCAGAGTGTTCTGACGTCATTT
>JBAZYI010000088.1:0-5559 GCA_041659345.1 Candidatus Nanopelagicaceae bacterium
GCCATCGGTGCTCTCGCGATGTGCTGGAACAACGTCTCGTCAATCTCCCTGGACGAATTTGTAGATGGAATTTGGAAATCTCTAGGCGCGGGTGAGCATTACTCGGATTTTTGGGGTGGTGAACTCTCTGATTGGAAATGTAATAACCCCGGCTATACCAATCCTTGGAAGACGATCACAGTCGACACTCCTGGGGTTCGTCGTTACAGATGGCTCCTTAACGACCAGGTCGTTCAGGAAATGAATATCATCTGGGTGAAGTGAAAACGAGTAGAACTCCGCGGTTCATCACGTCCTTACTTATTTCGATGGAAATTTGAGGGAGAGTTTGTACCCAACAAGATTCTGTTTAAGTTTAATTGAAGCGGCACCATTCCCAGCCGTTTTCCCCGTAAAGGTAATTGCCTTAGATCCCGTCTTGGTCGCCACGACGGCGTACTCAGTATCAGGAGCGTTTGAAAAAATAGCTATGTAATTGGCCCCAAACACTTTCTTTATTGTCACTGTTCCCTTGATTGAAATCTTCCCCGTATCTATTGACGTGTAGATACCGTCGTTAACTGCTACCGCGACAATTCTTATGCCATCACTAGAGATTGCGATTCTGTGCCATAGATGGGAACTGTCGGTGACCACAGGGACCCATGACGCGCCGTAATCGTGAGACGAATAGATCTGTCCGCCGCCGAGTTCTGCCGCAACTAGTCGTTTCCCATCTGCCGAGGAAGCAATGTCCTTCCATAGCCCTTTCTTTCCACGAGGAACCCATGTCGCCCCAGAATCTGCCGAGGTGTAAATAAAGTCATAGGGCGCAATGGCCACCAACTTTCTTCCATCGCTCGAAGATGCGACTTCCTCCCAATCTCGTACGGATTCTCGCGGAACCCATGTCACGCCAGAATCAGTTGAGGTGTAGATGTGCCCTCTGAATGCGGTGGCCACCAATTTCGCTCCATCGCTCGAAGATGCAAGACCGACCCACTGGCGGGCAGAATCCCTCTCGGCCCAAGTGGCTCCGAAATCAGTGGACGTGTAAATCTTGCCTAAAACAGTGACTGCGGCAAGCTTCTTTCCATCCGCGGACGAGGCAACTCCTACCCAGCCTCGATTTGATTCTCGAGCAGTCCAGGTCACACCAGCATCGCTGGATGTGTAAATCTGCGCCGTAGTGGCGACCGCTACCAACCTTTTTCCATCGCTAGAACTGGCAACACTAAAATAGTTGCGAACTGACTCATGCGCTGTCCACGTAGCACCGTAGTCCGACGAAGTATAAATTTGACCGCCATTCACAGCAGCAATTAGTTTTTTTCCGTCGGCCGAAGACGCCACGTCCGACCAATTGCGCGCACTCTCGTGCTTTGTCCATGTGGTTAGAACAGCAGATGCGCTTAGTAGAGGTAGGAACATACTCAAGAGAATTCCCACAGTTAGGAGAGTCAGGCGATTACTTGCCGCATTCCTTCGTACCTTCGAAACTTGCACCATGGCAAGCCTTCTTTCATCACACTATGAACTTGAATTGGATTGAGAATTTATAGCCTGCCAGGTTTACTTTTGCTCGGACGGTTGCGTTGCCGCTGGCAGATGTTGTTCCAGTAAATGTGTAGGTCCTGCTCCCGGTCTTCCTAGCAGTGATTACGAACTTCGCTTTGGCGGTATTAGACCTAACAGTGAGTAGGTATTGTTTGGTACTCTCTTTCTTGGCGCTTACAGTTGCTATGATTGTTTTAACAAGGTTTGCGGTCGTATAGATGTATCCGCCAGGCACTGCAATGACCATCTTGGATCCATCACTCGAACTTGCCACACCATAGCCATCTCGAACGGAATTGGTTGACGTCCAACTGACTCCGCCGTCCTGAGTCACGTATTCGTTGCCCATGAAAGTCGAAGCCGCCATCTTGGTTCCATCAGCCGACATCGCGATACCTTGCCAATACCTAGATGCGTCGGTTGCGCGAGCAGTCCATGTAGCGCCGTAATCCGCAGAGATGTAGATGCTTCCCGGATAGACAACAGCGGCTATCTTTGAGCCATCACTGGAAGAGTCGACCCCGTACCAGAGGCGATTGGATTCACGCGCCGTCCATGTTCCACCGGAATCGCCTGAGGTATAAATCTGCCCATCGCGAACCACTGCTACAAGTCTTGTCCCATCAGCGGATGAGGCGATTGCACGCCATTGACGTGCGTTCTCCCGAGCGGTCCAGGACACTCCTGAATCGATCGATGTGTATATCTGCCCTGGATTGACAATCGCAACCAACTTTGCACCATCTGACGAACTTGCAACGCCGAACCATGGTCGATCTGATTCGCGGGCAGTCCACGTGACGCCGGAATCGGAAGAAGTGTAGATGCGCCCCGCCTCAGCGGTTGCCACCAGTTTTGTGCCATCAAAGGATGATGCGACATCGCTCCAACTCCGTACAGATTCCCGTGTGACCCACGTGGCGCCGTAATCAGAGGAAGTGAAGATTTTTCCGTTAGATGATGCGGCCACGAGTTTCTGCCCGTTACCAGATGATGCAATAGATTGGCATTGGCAACTTGGATCGAGCCTCGTCCACGTGCGAGAGATGGGATCAGATGTAATTGTTGGCGTCGGTGTTGGATTGGCGCTCGTGCCTGTGGTGTAAATGTAACTCTGGCTGGTGGCTACAAACTTCAAACCATCGGCTGAAGATGCTACACCGTACGAACTTTGAACAATGCCGTCGGTCATCCAGGTAGCGCCGAAATCTTGTGATGTGTAAACGGTGCCCATGTACGCGCTAGCAACCAGCCGTGATCCATCGCTAGACATCGCAATTCCCTGCCAATACTTATTCAGCTCCGGAGAGCGCACCGCCCATGTGACACCCGAGTCAGACGAGGTATAAATATTTCCAGGATTGCCATAAACAACTGCAGCTAACCGCGTTCCATCCGCTGAGGAAGCAACCCAGAACCAGAGTCGATTGGTGTCGCGCGCGATCCATGTCGCACCCGAGTCGGAGGACGTGTAAATCTGCCCGTCTCTAACAGCGGCGACAAGTTTGGAACCATCTGCCGAGGATGCAATTGAGCGCCAGGCGCGAGATGTCTCGCGTTGGACCCACGTCGCGCCGGAATCCGCTGAAGTGTAGATCTGGCCCGGATTCACGATCGCTGCAAGTTTAGTTCCGTCATTCGATGAGGTAACACCAAACCAAGGTCTGACAGAGTCTCGTGCAACCCACGTCGCCCCAGAATCTGTCGAGGTGTATATCTGTCCGCCTTCAACGGTTGCCACAAGCTTTGTTCCATCGCTTGAGGACGCAACTGCGCTCCAATTGCGGGCTGATTCACGAGCGACCCAGGTGGCACCAAAATCAGAAGAGGTTACAAGTCGTCCACCATTGACGGCGCCGAAAAGTTTTGAACCGTCAGCAGAGGAGGAAATCGCCTGGCAGGAGCAACTTGGATCTCTCTTGGTCCAATAAGTCTCACTTGCATCTGCCGTGACGCGTCCTACAGGTGAGAGGAGAGAAAGGAGGACCACCCCAGACAAAAGGGTAGTTAAAACACCGAGTTTCCTTTGCTGCAACATGTTTTCCCCCTTATGGAGTAATGGTGATATCAGGCATTCTATTTATTAATTGCCACTTACCACTGCCGATCTTTAGATATGCATCGATCCGGTAAGTACCAGGGCCAAATATGTACTTGCCTCCATGAAGATAGTAGGTCATGCCCGTGGTGTTCTCGCCCGCAGGCGTGTGTCCTGAATCAATCCCGTAACTCTTGTTCTGCATGTTATTTTCATCGCACACTTCAATCGCCGTTGAATCTCCAGTCATGTACTCGCTATAGCCACTCGTAGTCTTGGTAGTTTTCTCGGTAAATGAGAAGATGGAATTTTTTTCAGTTTCATCAACGATACCTTTGTATGAAAATGTCCGAACGTTTGTCGCGTCCTTAGGATCTGCTGAACGATTGGCGTTCAAAGGGGCTGCATAGATGATATTGCTCCACCCTTTTGGCATCACAGGTGTATTGGTAAGTGTGCTTGTACAGGGAGCAAGAGTGACTCCATTTACGACTTTTGCAGATGATGTACTGCCACTGGCTGTAGGTACTTTATTGGAATCATCCTTGGAACCTGCTGCGAACATGAAGACTACTGAAAGGGCAAAGATCAAAATAAATATGAGAAATTGGATGGCGATGCTCATCAGAAGAAAGAATCGGAAGTAGAAGAAAAAGAATAGGAACCAGGCAATGAGGCTCACCCAAAAGAACAATACAAAACCGGCCCGCACGTAGAATAAGATGGAGATTGATAATGCGAGCAAAAGCATAATGCGTAGATAAAACTTGGAGTTTTTAGAATTTGGCTCCAGAACGTTCATTACTCCTCCAAAGAGAGAAAACCTGATAAATAGAGGCTAAAACTTCGGTTATGAAGTAGCAAGGGAGATGAGTGTCACCACTAGAATTGCCCAATGTCCGCAGACTCGAATGATCGCCTACCTGCGCACGTGCGCCGCATGTTGCTGGGAATCACATTAAGTGCACTTGGCAATGGATTGGTTCTGCCTTTTGCATTTGTATATTTTCACTCAATCAGGGATATTCCCACTTCGACTGCGGGGTTGATATTTAGTTACGGTGCTTTGGTCTCTCTAGTCGTGGCACCTGGAATCGGCACTTTGATTGATAAGTGGGGCCCAAAGCCTATTTTGATCATTTCACTTTTGATTTCTGCGGTGGGGTATTCATCCCTATCTCTCATTCGATCTACGTCAGATGCCTTTCTTGTGATTACCATCTGTTCAATCGGGCAGTCCGCGATGTGGCCAAGTCAAGGTGCGCTCAATACTGAACTCACTCCGGATCATTTGCGAGAAAGGATTTACGGATCTCAATTTGCACTTCTGAATCTGGGTCTTGGAATAGGCGGCATTGTCTCCTCTCTTATTGTGTCCTTGGACAAGCCCGCAACTTTTGAGTTGCTCTATATTGGAGATGGACTCTCATACATTGTTTACCTCTTGGTTGTTCTCTCGTTGAAGAAGACGGGCAACCGCACAAAGGAACAACGGGATTATCACGCTTCTCTAGAAGGTAGTTGGAGCGATGTCTTGAAAGACAAGACCTTTCGTAAAGTATGGATAGTCGCGCTCTTCGGAATATTCTTGAGCTACAGCCAATTGGAGGTTGGATTCACCTCTTTTGCGACCACAGTGGCTGATGTCAAACCATCACGCTTAGCATGGGCCTATGCGGTGAATACGGCAATGATCGCCATTTTCCAACTCTGGGTGATCAAGAAACTCGAGAAATTGCCACGAGCAAGAGGCTTGGCGATAGCGATGGCTTTTTGGGCGCTGGCTTGGGCAGCATTGGCAATGGCCGGTATTTCTCATGGACTTGCGGTTCCGGCGATAATTGTTTGTCAATTTATTTTTGCTATCGGCGAGATGGTCTGGTCCCCGATACTTCCTGCGGTCGTCAACCAACTTGCTCCCGACCACCTCCGCGGTCGTTACAACTCCGCATCCACGAATACGTGGCAGATCGGAATGATCATGG
>JBAZYI010000089.1:0-5522 GCA_041659345.1 Candidatus Nanopelagicaceae bacterium
TTAACTGCTTTACGGTTGCGGGTCAGCGCCGGACTTTCACCGGACTTCCCCTGAACGCAAGAACAATATGTAGTTGTATGCGAACCAAACCACAAGTGGGTGACGTATGCAAAGCGGCAGGCTTGAGCTGGCGGTGTTAGCCTTCACTTATTGAGATTTGAGCGTGAACTAGTCACGGCAGAGAGCAAGCACTTAGGAGACCACCATGGAGTATCGCCGTTTAGGAAGTTCCGGATTGTATGTATCTGAAATTTCTTACGGGAATTGGATCACTCACGGATCGCAGGTAGAAGAGCAAAGTGCCATCGCTTGCGTAAAGGAGGCGCTTAATGTGGGCATTACGACTTTTGATACAGCCGATGTTTATGCGCAGACGCGAGCGGAAACCGTTCTGGGTAAGGCTCTAAAAGGCGTCCGTAGAGAGTCCTACGAACTATTTACAAAAGTGTACGGAAAGACCGGGCCAGGCAAGAATGATCGTGGCTTATCACGTAAACATATTATGGAGTCTTGCAACGCCTCCTTGAAACGACTCGGAACCGATCACATAGATCTCTACCAAGCTCACCGCTATGACTATGAGACTCCGCTTGAAGAAACTCTCAAGGCCTTTGACGACTTGATCCGTCAGGGCAAAGTGAATTACATAGGAATCTCGGAATGGAAAGCGAGTGAAATTGAGGAGGCCATAAAGATTCAAAATGCTCACGGTTACGACCGTTTCATATCCAACCAGCCGCAGTACTCAATGCTCTGGCGTGTGATTGAAGCGGAGGTAATTCCAACATCGGTTAAGGCTGGCATTGGCCAAATTGTCTGGTCTCCTATTGCGCAGGGTGTGCTCTCTGGAAAGTATAAGGTTGGGAAAAAGTTGCCGGCAGGCTCGCGAGCCACGGATAAGAAGAGTGGCGCCGATATGGTTTCTCGATGGATGAGAGATGATGTGCTGCGCGCAGTTCAGACCCTTCGACCGATTGCCGAAGATACGGGACTGACAATGGCTCAGTTGGCGCTCGCATGGGTACTGCAGAACAAGAATGTCTCATCGGCGATTATCGGGGCGACAAAGCCTTCGCAAATCAAGGAGAACGTCAAAGCCTCTGGAGTGAAACTTTCAGTTAAATCAATGAAGGCAATTGATAAAGCCTTGGGGAAACTTCCAGAAAAAGATCCATCACTGACAGAGAGCCCAAAAACTAGAAGTTAACCCTGCTTCTTCTTTTTGATGAGGGAAGGAGGAGTGACCTGAGTCTTTGGCGCACGAAGCCGGCGCAATTGTGTGGAACGTGACCATGCGTACATTCCCAAACCTCTAGTTGGGGTGTCTGGAAATTTCGCGACGACTTCACGTTTGATGCGCCGAGTCAAAATAAACCAATCGGCGATCGCGCTGAACATAATGAAGTACATGAGGATGACTGCCACGCCTTGAAGCTGTGCAATTCTCGAAATGAGAAGGACGAGCACGAGAAGTGGAAGAAAGTACTCCCCAATCGAGCGGCGAGAATCTACAAGGTCGCGAACGTATCGGCGAGCGGGGCCGCGGTCTCGAGCTGGGAGAGCATTTTCATCTCCACGCATATAGGCAGCACGTGTTGAGGCCCGTTGTTGACGCATCAACTCTTTCTGCTGGGAGCGCTCGGCTTTATTTGTCGCGGGCGCCATCGAGTTGACGACGCGTTTTGCTTGAGCATCTTTCCGCTTAGGTGTTGGACGGCCCTTGCTTTCAGGTGTGTTCTCTGGTGTCTCTGAATTCATGAAGCGACTATACGGGTAGGACGGTCAAGAGCGGGAATTCAGGGCAGTGCCAACATCCGCTCTAAGGCAATTCGGGAGAATTTTGCAACTTCCTCGCTCACTTGAATCCGGTTTACGAGATGGCCGCTTACGAGAGATTCCATCGCCCAAACGAGGTGGGGTAGGTCTATGCGATTCATGGTCGAGCAATAGCAGACAGTCTTATCCAAGAAGATGATGGATTTATCAGGGTGATTCTTGGCTAATCGAGATACCAAATTGAGCTCGGTGCCGATCGCCCATTTTGAACCCACAGCGGCTGATTCAATTGTTCGGATTATCATCTCGGTCGAGCCAACGACGTCAGCGTGAGACACGACGTCGTACTGGCACTCTGGATGTACGAGAACCTGAACACCAGGAACTCGCTGCCTCACTTCATTGACCGTGTCTAATGTGAAGCGACCATGAACGGAACAGTGCCCCCGCCAGAGAATAATTTTTGCGTTCTTGATCTCCTCTGCGGTGAGGCCCCCCATTGGTTTCCACGGATTCCAGAGAACGCAATCCTCCAAGGCTAGCCCGAGGCTAAGGACGGCGGTGTTGCGTCCTAAATGTTGATCGGGGAGGAAAAGTACTTTCTCGCCCTTTTCCAATGCCCACGTCATTGCACGTTTCGCGTTGGACGAAGTACACACGGTGCCACCATGTTTACCAGTAAAGCTTTTGATAGCTGCAGATGAATTCATATAAGTCACAGGAATTGTCGAACCTGCGACTCCAAGATCTTCTAGAACCTTCCAACACTCATCGACTTGGTTTGCCGTGGCCATGTCTGCCATCGAACATCCAGCAGCCAAATCGGGCAGAATAACCTTTTGATCTGGAGAGGTAAGGATGTCCGCACTCTCCGCCATAAAATGCACTCCGCAGAAGATGATGTATTCGGCACTCGACTGCGCGGCGGCTTGCGCCAATTTGAACGAGTCGCCCGTGATGTCGGCAAATTCAATAACTTCATCTCGCTGGTAGTGGTGTCCCAGCACTATCGCACGATCCCCAAGAGCGGCACGCGCCTCGCGCGCACGGGCTACGAGGCTTGGGTCACTGGCTGCGGGGAGTTCGCCCGTACAGGAGACGCCGCGTTCGCTGCTTAAGTCCGATTCACGGCCAAGGGTTAGAAGGTCTAGAAGAGCCACGTGCGTATTCTCCATGCTTTCTTGGCCAGACGCGAGTTCATTCTGCGAGTAAGGGGGGTTGCGGGTAGGCTCTCCCAGTACGCAAAAGAGGAGAGAGTGAATATGAGCACTGAGACAACGACCCCGACAGCAACCAGCACGATCCATTTGACCGAAGTGGCCGCTGGCAAAGTTGCGGCTCTATTAGCTCAAGAGGATCGGGATGATTTAGCTCTTCGTGTCGCCGTTCAGCCGGGGGGTTGTTCAGGACTGCGCTACCAACTCTATTTTGATGACCGCGACATGGAAGGTGACTCAACCCATCTCTTTGGCACAGTGAAAGTGATCGTTGACAAGATGAGCGACCCATACTTGGCTGGTGCAACAATTGATTTCGTCGACACCATCGAAAAGCAAGGTTTCACTATCGATAACCCAAACGCCGGTGGTTCCTGCGCCTGCGGAGATTCATTCCATTAATTCTTCGACTCCATTAGTCACTGGTTCATTATGAAAATCGGTGTTGCAGGATCAGTTGGCCGTGATCACTTGATGACCTTTCCTGGGAAATTTACAGATTCCCTTGTTGCAGGTTCCCTTGAAAGTGTTTCACTCTCTTTTCTAGTCGACGGTCTTGATATACGTCGTGGGGGATGCGCTGCGAATATTGCATTCGGGATGGGAGTGCTCGGACTCAACCCGATACTTATCGCTGCGGTTGGTACAGATTTTGAAGACTATGAAGCGTGGCTAACGCGTCATGGCGTGGATACTTCACACGTATTAGTGTCCGAGACTCTTCTTACCGCGCTTTACATGGTCACAACGGATACCGAGCTCAATCAAATAGCTTCGTTTTTTCCGGGTGCGATGAGCGAGGCCCGAAATATTGAATTACAACCAATCATGGACAAAACCGGAAAATTGGATCTGCTGGTGATTTCTCCCGATGACCCGGAAGCGATGTTGCGTCATTCTGAAATCGCAAAAATGGAAGGGATAAAGATCGCGGCAGATCCCTCGCAGCAAATGGCCCGCATGAACGGGGATGAAATCAAGAAGTTGATTGACGGAGCCGCATACCTATTTCTCAATGAATATGAATTGGCGCTCGCGAGTCAGAAAACAGGTTGGACTGATGAGGAAATTCTCGAACGCGTTGAAGTTCGCGTGGTCACATTAGGTTCCAAAGGTGCGAAAGTGGAGGAGAAGGGCAAGAAAACCATCACAGTAGGAATTGCCCAAGAGAAATCCAAATTGGATCCAACCGGAGTGGGCGATTCATTCCGGGCTGGATTTATTGCCGGTCTAGCCTGGGATCTGAGTCATGAGCGTTGTGCGCAACTTGGATCAATGCTGGCGACCTATGTAATCGAGACTAAAGGCACACAGGAATATAGATTCACCAGAGATGAGTTCTTGGAGAGATTTGAAAAAGCTTTTGGTGCCGAAGCCACCGCGGACGTAAGCGAACACCTCGTCCATTTTGGATTCGACTCTTAATTGCACATTCTTAATTAGCCCTTAATTGGGTGCGTTTTTAGTGACTATGAATTGTGTCGGTCCAACTATGTCCACTCTATTGCCAGTCATACGAGCCCACGCGTGAAGGTCTGGTTTTGTTGCTGGGTCGTCGGCAAGCAAGGTTAAAGACTCACCTTCAGTTAGGTCCTTCAAAGCTTTGGCAGTTTGAATAATGGGAACGGGGCACCGAGTTCCGAGGCAATCAACTACTTTCATGAAGCACGTAGTTCTCTGACTGCCTCTTGGATCGAAGTGACAAGTGCAGAGATATCCTCTTGCTTGGCGCCATGGTGAAGGGTGATCCGAATATTTCCGTGGGTGAGAAGTCCCATGGCGGCAAGTACATGACTCGGCTGCAAATCATCCGCTGTGCAGGCAGAGCCAGAATCTACAGAGAAACCAGCTACATCAAGTCGACGCAGCAACTCCTCTCCTTCCACGTAGAGGAACGAAAAAGAAGTGATGTTGGGCAGTGACGTTTCGAGATCTCCAGCAATGTCACAGTCATCGATGGAGGAACGGATTTGCTCTCTTAACTCCTGCGTAAGTTTTCGAAGTCGCGTCTTCTCCGCCATTTCGTTCTGGGTCCACTCCTCAAGAGCTACAGCGCTTGCGATGAGTAGGGGTAGCGAAAACGACTGTGGCGTTCGAAGGGTGTTCAGATGCGGCAAGGGGTTGCGCCAGTGTGCCCCTTCGCGAATAAGTAAGAGCGATATTCCTTGAGGTCCTTGCCAGGATTTTGCGTCAAATATGGCTGTGTCCCATCGCGATGGAAGAGGCACTCGGGTGCCTGCTGCTGAGAAATCGCAGGCAATTCTGGCTTTTGGGGATTTGGGCAGGAGGGTTTCGAGATCTTGCACGACTCCGGTTTCGGCGTTGGCACTCTGTATGGCCCAGACGGCTTCTGAGTGCGAAGGAAGCGAATCGGCGAGAATGTGACCGTTCGAGTCAACCTTCAACTCGTGAGCCTTGCTCTGATTTCGAGCGATAGCGATAACTTCCTTCCGATCCACACTCGAATATACGAGCGTGTCCGAGGCAGTCAGTAGGCCCGCAATCGAGTAAAAGGGGGCTAGCCCAGGT
>JBAZYI010000090.1:0-5449 GCA_041659345.1 Candidatus Nanopelagicaceae bacterium
ATCTCAACGATCTTTATCGCCGCGTCATTAACCGTAACAACCGTTTGAAGCGTCTTGCCGATCTTGGTGCTCCGGAGATCATCGTCAACAACGAGAAGCGCATGCTTCAAGAAGCGGTTGATGCACTCTTCGACAACGGCCGTCGTGGTCGCCCAGTTACCGGTCCTGGTAACCGTGCCCTCAAGTCGTTGTCCGACATGCTCAAGGGTAAGCAAGGTCGTTTCCGTCAGAACTTGCTCGGAAAGCGCGTTGACTACTCTGGTCGTTCGGTAATTGTTGTTGGTCCACAGTTGAAGTTGCATCAGTGCGGTCTGCCAAAGCAGATGGCTCTCGAACTCTTCAAGCCATTCGTAATGAAGCGCCTTGTGGATCTAAACCACGCACAGAATATTAAGTCGGCAAAGCGCATGGTCGAGCGCGCACGTCCAGTCGTATGGGATGTTCTCGAAGAAGTAATCGCTGAGCATCCAGTACTTCTCAACCGCGCACCTACGCTTCACCGCTTGGGTATTCAGGCATTCGAGCCACAACTTGTTGAAGGTAAAGCAATTCAGATTCACCCATTGGTCTGTACCGCGTTTAACGCAGACTTCGACGGTGACCAGATGGCAGTTCACCTGCCTTTATCTGCTGAAGCGCAAGCCGAAGCTCGTATCTTGATGTTGTCTTCAAACAACATCTTGTCACCTGCGCACGGTCGCCCAATCACAACTCCAACACAGGACATGGTGCTTGGTCTGTACTACTTGACCAGTGCTCGTGACGGTGAACTCGGAGAAGGTCGTGCATTCGGCTCTATCGCTGAAGGCATCATGGCTTTCGATCGCAAGACAGTCTCATTGCAGGCGAAAATCAAGATCCGTCTTGATGCTTCCAATGGAATCGACGGCTCGAAGTCAGAGACCCTCTCGACCACTCTTGGTCGCGCACTCTTCAACGAGGCACTTCCTGCGGATTATCCATTTGTTGATGTTGATGTCACGAAGAAGGAACTCGGACGGATCGTCGAGAAGTTGGCTGAGTTCTATCCAAAGGTCACTGTCGCTGCAACGCTAGACGCATTGAAGGATCTTGGTTTCCACTGGGCATCACGTGCCGGTGCAACTATCGGTATTGAAGATGTTGTTACCCCACCTCGTAAGCGTGAAATCCTCGAAGGCTACGAAACAAAGGCCGACAAGGTTCAATCACAGTACGAAAAGGGCCTCATCACAGATGACGAGCGTCGTCAAGAATTGATCGAGATCTGGACCCAAGCCACGAAGGAAGTTGGTGAGGAGATGGAAGAACATTTCCCTCGCACCAACCCAGTGTGGATGATGGTCTACTCCGGTGCACGTGGAAACATGATGCAGATCCGTCAGATCGCAGGTATGCGTGGACTTGTAGCTAACCCTAAGGGCGAAATTATTCCTCGTCCGATCAAGTCCAACTTCCGTGAAGGCCTCTCAGTGCTTGAGTACTTCATCTCTACACACGGTGCCCGTAAGGGTCTGGCTGACACCGCTCTTCGTACCGCCGACTCAGGTTACCTAACCCGTCGTCTCTGCGATGTTGCACAAGATGTCATCATCCGTGAAGAAGATTGCGGAACCGATCGCGGACTTGTTCTACCAATCGCTGAAAAGAACTCTGCGGGCGTACTTATCAAGCATGATGATGTCGAAACCTCTGTCTACGGTCGCTCTTTGGCCGATGCCATTGTTGTAGATGGCGTAGTCATTGCTGAAGCTGGGCGTGACATGGGCGACCGCATCATTGATGTGATCATTGCTGCTGGAGTTTCTGAGGTGAAGGTGCGTTCAGTTCTCACATGCGATAGCAAGGTTGGACAGTGTTCACTTTGCTACGGCCGTTCGTTGGCTGCAGGCAAGATTGTTGATGTCGGCGAAGCAGTCGGAATCATCGCCGCACAATCAATCGGTGAGCCAGGAACGCAGCTAACAATGCGTACCTTCCACACCGGCGGTGTAGCAGGCGATGACATCACACACGGTCTTCCACGTGTCGTTGAACTCTTCGAAGCACGGACCCCTAAGGGCGTTGCGCCAATTGCTGAAGCAGCTGGTGTTGTTTCCTTCCGCGAAGATGCAAAGGGCAAGAAGATTGTTGTCACTCCAGAAGATGGCAGTGAAGCAGTCGAATACCCAATCATCCGTCGTCAGAAGTTGCTCGTAGAAGATGGACAGCGTGTTGAAGTCGGCCAGAAGATGGTCGTCGGCGCAATTGATCCTAAGCAGGTGCTTCGTATTCTCGGACCTCGTGCAACACAAGTTCACTTGGTAAATGAGATCCAAGAGGTCTACCGCTCACAGGGCGTAGGCATCCACGATAAGCACATTGAAGTTATTGTTCGCCAGATGCTCAAGCGCATCACTGTTCTTGAAGCTGGCGACACTGATCTTCTTCCAGGTGAACTCGTAGAGCGTGGTCGCTTTGAGACTGAAAACCGCCGGATTGTTTCAACCGGCGGAAAAGCAGCCTCAGGTCGTCCAGAACTTATGGGTATCACCAAGGCATCTCTTGCTACAGAGTCATGGCTATCGGCCGCTTCCTTCCAGGAGACAACTCGCGTCCTCACCGACGCAGCACTCTCCGAGAAGAGCGACCCATTGCTCGGACTCAAGGAGAACGTCATCATCGGCAAGCTCATCCCAGCCGGTACTGGTCTTGCCAGATACCGCAACATTCGGGTTGAGCCAACTGAAGAAGCAAAGGCCGCTGTTTATGCAGCCTATGACGAGTACGACTTCACTCCCTTTGAATCGCAAGGTTCAGGGGAAGCAGTGCGACTTGATGAATTCGAGGCACCTCGCAAGTAACACCTAAGCTCACGGCGAGTCTTAACGGCCCCTTTGCTCCTAGCGGAGCGGAGGGGCCGTTTTGAATTTAAGGGCACACAGGAGCCGCGTTGATGGCGACTGTGTAGATACGTGACTTAGTTACCTACTCCACCACTTCCAATTTTAGATCTGCGATTACGACGGAAATTGCTGGCGTGGTAATTAACTTCGATGTGCCATAGAACGACGTGGAGTCGGTCTGGGAATGATATTTTTCAATTAGTTGCCGCGAACGATCCGCAGTTATCACGAGCGAGTGGGCTTGCAGGCCCACCGTACCTCCCGAACGACTTGACCATGCAGGAAGCAATGACACCATCTTCCCTACGACAGCGTTGGGCGGTTTACCAGGGGCAAGAAGATCTCTCAGCGCGTCGGCCTCAGATTCAGTGAAGACACCCCAGGCACCGACACGTTGAACCAAAGTGGGCCAATCAACTTCTGGACGCGGCGAGAATAGAGTTGCTTTAAATGATGGCCACGCTTCTATGTCATCGCGGTCACCCCACACCTGATAATTTGTGACTAAGGCTTGAACAGGAATCGCCATCCCCCCAATCGGTCCATCTAATAAACCAGTGAACATGACAGTTAGGTGGCGATCACCTTGTCGAATATTCGCGAATCGACTGGCAACAGTCTCGCTGAGCGCGTTAGCTAGCGCCTCGATTGTGGCGCCTGCATCGTATCCATGTTTTGGCGCAAGATTAAGAAGAAGTTCGTTAACAATGAACTGAGCGTTCAGGCGAATATCTTCACTTGTAATGCCCGTGTAGCCGATAAGGAACCGCCCCGCCGGGAGTTCCCACACCGTCGCTTTGTTCGATTCATCGGTGACTAGCCGAGGTGAACCGACCCCGAGGCTGGTAAGTCGGCGATCAGATAATTGGGCTACGAAATGTGGATTCCCAACCGAAACTATTAACGTCAAGTCAGTAGACCTCCATATTTTTCTCAATGTGCCATCGTATATTCCGCCAGGCGAATTTAGGAGACGAGAGACGTTTCAAAGGATTGTCTTGGAATTGACAAATTATCACTCATCCAAACGTCCCCAATCCATTTCAGGTGAATGTGCCGGTGAGGTTGTATTAACGATTAGTGGGGTTCACTAGAAACTCATACCCCGTGCCGACTTATCCCGACACCTCAAATGGGGTGACATTAACGATTAGTCGGGTTCCCAAATTCTGCTGCTATATCAATTCAATCTGAGTACTGGCCCTTGGACCGATCCCGTTCTGCATTATCGGCCAGAATTTTATCCACTTGCTGGCGAGTCAGTCCGATCTTTTCCAAGCCCTCATCAGTTAGAGGCGGCCATGCGGGGAAATGACCTGCTCGAATTGCTGCTCGTTCTTCTTCCATCTCTGCCAGCTTATATTTATGTTCCGCCTCTATAAAGGGAGTTACATGGCCAATATTCATAACCGCGATCATCTCTTTATAAGCCTCATCACTAGCTCGAATAGCGTCGGACCATTGATCTCCCATAAGAATCTCCTTGGATCTCTTGGAATTGAATTTAGGTATTAGCAACTATATGACTTCACTTAAGCGGTCGCCTATACACTGACAGCCGTTGTACTGCCAAGAAAATTCGAATTCACAACCTCATTCTCAAAATTTCGAAGTGCTTCCTTCCTTGATGCCAAAGAATCGAAAGAAGGGAATTCTGAAAGAGAATAAGTTGTCTCAAGCGAGAGTACGATCAAATGATGGGCTTCTCTGGGAATTGATACCTCGCGCCGACTTTTCCCCACACCTCAAAAGTGATGGTGTTAACGATTGTTCGGGTTCTCTCGAAACTCATACCCCGTGCCGGCTTATCACGACACCTCAAATGGGGTGACATTAACGATTAGTCGGGTTGCCGAAGGCTTTCTGCGCACAGAATAAAGGACCCCGAGGGGCACCTCGAGGTCCTTGCTCAACTTCCCTAACTTCTTGATCGATACCAATAGATCAGTCTTGAGAATTTGAGGCTACGGAGTTGCCGACGGGAATCGAACCCGCACCGGCAACTTGGTGAAAGTTGCAATGCGACCACTACACCACGGCAACACCGCGCGCTTAGAATCGAGCAAATTGTCAGCGGGGTCGTAAGACATGACCACTCCTGTGCATGCATCGTTGTTGTGTAGAAAAACGAAAGACCTCGATAATCTCGAGGTCTTTCGTTTCGGCAACTCCAAGGCTGAAAGCGTTTTAAGTGGAGTAACCAACTCCGGCACTCAACCATTTCCTCAACAAAATCGAGGCGAGGAAACTATGGCATAAATTCACGTCACTCGGAGTGACAAAAGATCGAATGGTGGGGGTTGCATTAATGACTGGTGGGGTTGCCGACCTTGCTCCAACTCGAGCAACTGGAGAAAATCAGAAAGCCTGCTTCAGAGGGCGGCGCTTTACCCTGAACTGAAAGCGAGTTAAGCACAGGTTAGTACCTAAACTATACTAATTATCGTCACTAGTATAGTTTAGGTGATAACCTATACTAAGAATTGGCAGAGTGGGGAGATATGAGGGGCATGCTCGTTCGCCGAACGTGGGAATACAACCCAATTCACTACGCCCCACCTCGCTATCGCCGAGCCTGCCATTAC
>JBAZYI010000091.1:0-5392 GCA_041659345.1 Candidatus Nanopelagicaceae bacterium
AGAAGTACTTGGACATAAACAGTTCCCATCTCAGCTCTGGGCCTTGAGCTTCCCCAGGGTTCATAAAAGAGAATGGCGGATATGATCAACGTAAGAACAATTACCGCTACCAAGATGAATCTTCTTCTCACTCATTGATTATCCATCTTGCTGGCCCACGCAGCCAAGGTTGTGACCTCTTTTTCCGCACTAATTCCTGGTGCAGTCATGCGCTCGTTGAGTTGTGGTTGATCTTCATCCTGCATCGCTGCCCACGTATCAGCAACAGTCTCAATCAACGGCCGGCAATGGAGACCTGCATGTGCAGCCTTGCTCGTATTGATAGTAAATATTCCGTAGAGCGCGGGAGATACCCAGATGGGCATTTCAGTCCAGGGCTGGACTTCGTTCTCAAGAAGAAACTCTGGCGAAACCCAAGTGAATTGTGCACCGGAGTGTGTCGTACGACTGCAAGCTTCAAGAAGGTAGGACATTGTCGCGTGGCTGACTGGGGATATGGAATTGAATGCACCAGAAGTCTTCTGCTCTGCGCAAGCAACCATCCATGTGGCTAGATCGCGCGCATCGATGTACTGCAGTCCCAAATCACTTGGACCGGGGGCGAGAACTTCGCCACCACGAGCAATTCTCTTCAACCACCAGGGGAGACGCCCTGGGATCTCGTACGGTCCCAGGACTATTCCTGCTCTCGCAAAGAGCGACTCGTCGGTCCCGTAACTTTCAAGGATCGCTAATTCGGCACCACGTTTATCCGCTGCATAGTTGGTCGATTCGTCAGATGGGTCCGCTTCTATGACGGGAGAATTTTCATCCAATCCATGTGGAAGTGGATCCTCGTTGTAGACCGAGCAACTTGATACATAACTGTAGTAAGAGACGTGATTACGAAGCGCCGTAACACTTTTTTGCACCACGTTTGGCGCCGTGGCCCACGTATCGAAGACTGCATCCCATGTTCGGTCCCTTGCAAAGTCGAATGCGTATGGCTCGGTGCGATCGCGAAATATCGATTCAACTTGGTCGTACACATCGCTCTTCGGCAACGCGGTACGGGTCAACGTAGTTACATCATGACCAAGAGATACAGACGCTTCGACTAGTGCACGACCTACGAATGCACCGCCACCAAGTATGAGAATGCGCATCCGTGCAATCTATGCTCCAGATGATGATGTGTCTACGATGAAAAAATCTGTTTTCCTTTTTTGTCTACCCTAGGATTTCGCCCGAAACATGGTATCCCTCGGAGAAGGGCCCACCCACTCGTTCGAGAATTTCACGCACGACAACTTCCAGAGATAACTTATCTCCATGAACCAGTACGGCTTTTGTAGCTTCTACGAGTCGCGACGATAATGTCGAGTCGCTGACTTCAAGATGTCTAGGAAGCCACTTTCCAGTAGCAAGCCATTTAGATTTTGACAAGAGTGCGAGTTCGCTCGTTCCTAAAACCAATTGCTCCGCGATATAGAACAACTCACTTTGATCCGTCGCTCCAATAAAGTCGTCAAGCTGATCGGTGAGCATATAACGCCTTCGAAGCATTTCTTCAGCGGTGATTGGAGATGGCCCCTTGGATAAGCGCTCAATTGCATCTGATTGAATATGTTCGGCCGCTTCATCCACGGATCTCAGGATGCGCCCGTCGGCGATCATCTGAAGGGTCGTGGCTCTGTGATCAGCAGCTTCCAAGTCGGAGAAGAACTTTATTGAAGCCAATGTTTGGACAAATAATTCAATCATCCAACCGTGCTCACGAATCGTTTCGCGGAAGGGGGCAGGGTTGTCTTTAAGAACAATAACAATGTCGAGATCTGAGGTGATAGTTCTTCGAGTGCTTAGCGCACTTCCGGTGAGAAAAGCCGCGGTTGCATCGGGGAACCGCTCACTTACGATGTGTTGAGCGGCTTCTAGAGGATCTAGGCGTTCCATACTTCCAAACTGTATGCCACGTCGTTAGAACTTCTGGGAGGTAAACAAGGCCTTCTGCTTTAGGTTCGAACTAATTGGTCTCGACATATTCGAGGGGTGTCCCATTCCAAAAAACACCATACGTCAAGGCTCTCGCAATGGCACTTGCTATCTGCTTTTCCCCTGAATCCCCCCAACCCAACAGTTCGTTCAATTCCGTAGGCGGAACAAGAAGTCTTCGGTATAGCCTTCCCGTACTTGAGTCTTTATCGGCTGGAAGTATTTTATCGATTGAAGCAACTAATCGAACTTGAGCGAATGTTTCAGCCCCCTCAATGAGTTGGTACCCCAAGTATTCCCATGAGCGAATCATTGTTTGAACTTCCTCAAGAGATTCTCGTACAAGAGTTTCATAAATGCTTTCTTTGTTTTCGGGTTTCCCTCCTGGCAAAATGAATTGGCCCGCATCGTTTAGCAATAAAATGCGTCCGTCCGCCGAAAATATGAATCCGTACACTTGACGGATCTCAAGGCCATTTGGAACTTCGGATTCGATCCACTCATAAGTAGGCACATTCGACCACCCTTCAAAACTTCTCGTATTGTGCCGTCACGGAGTGGAGATGGGCACGCCGGCCCGGGGGCTGTTTGGCGCGAGCGCGGCCAACTCCTCCAGCAGCATTCCATCGCGTCGTGGGACCCTTTCGGTCAGAGCAATTTCCGAGCGGGTTCGAACAACGCCCCCCAGATCCAAGATCGCCTGAATGATCGCCTCAAGATCCCGATTATCGCGCGCAACAACTCGGCAGAGCACATCAGCATCACCGGTCATCGAGTGGGCTTCAACGACTTGGGCCAGACTCGCCAAGTCTTGAGTGAACGATTCGAGACTGCCCTGTTGCAATTGAATGTGCACGAATGCAAGAACGGGAAACCCCAGGGCTACGTGATTGAGTTGAGGTGCGTGGTCGCCAATGACACCCTGGGCTGCCAATCGATCGAGCCTGGCCTGCACTGTTCCACGAGCGAGTCCGAGTGTGCGGGCGTAGTCGCGAACACCGGCCCGGGGTCGGCTCAGGAGTTCGCTTAGGATGGCGCAGTCGATCTGGTCTAGGGACACGATTTCACCTCTCGTTGACTATGAATACTGCCATCAAATGGACCAACGGTCTAGCATAATTGCCCGCTCTTGTACCTATGGGTCACCCATGGTAAAAATCATCCTGTTGTGCACGTCACACCCTCAGCCGTATCCGGAGGCCCGATGGACCAGTTCGATTCCTTCGTTCAACTACTTGACACCAATGGCTCAATCATCGACAACCCGCGATACCAGTCCACTTTGGATGCCGCCGCGTTGCTCGCTTTCTACCGGGATATGGTCTTGGTCCGCCAACTCGACCAGCAGGCAACTGCCCTGCAGAGACAGGGAGAACTCGGTCTCTGGGCACCCTTGCTCGGACAGGAAGCCGCGCAGATCGGCTCGGCTCGCGCAATGCAGTCGCAGGACTACGCCTTCACAACCTATCGAGAACATGGGGTGGCATGGTGTCGCGGGGTGGATCCCGTTGAGATGCTCCGATTCTGGCGGGGAACCATGCACCAGTCATGGGATGCAAACCTCCACCGCCTTTATGGCTACCAAGTCATCATCGGAGCGCATGCCCTGCACGCCACCGGTTATGCGATGGGTGCTCGGTATTCGAAACGGGTCGGCACCGGTGAGGTAGGACGAGACCAGGCGGTAATGGCTTACTTTGGTGATGGCGCAATGAGCGAAGGTGACATCAACGAAGCCTTCGTCTTCGCAACTGCCTACCAAGCTCCCGTGGTTTTCTTCTGTCAGAACAATCAGTGGGCGATTTCAGAGCCGACGAAGCGACAGAGCCTGGTTCCTCTTGTGCAACGGGCGGACGGATTCGGTATGCCCGGCGTTCGAGTCGATGGTAACGACGTGATTGCAGTTCATGCCGTAACCATGGAAGCACTCAATCGTGCCCGGTCTGGTCAGGGTCCGACCTTGATCGAAGCGGTTACTTATCGGATGGGCGCGCACACGACATCGGATGACCCCACGAAGTACCGTGATGGTGCCGATGACGAACTTTGGCGTGGTCGCGATCCGATCAATCGGCTCAGGACTTATTTGCGAGCAGAAGGTGTTCTCAACGATGATCTGGAGTCCGAACTGTCCCGCGAGGCCGAATCCCTTGCCGAGCGCATGCGCCAAGGATGCCGAGAACTGCCGGACCCAGACCCACTCTCGCTCTTCGACCACGTTTACGCAGGCCCCGATGCTCGAATCGATGAGCAGCGGCGCGAAGTTGCGGCCATTCTTTCCCAAGAGCGGGTGAATTGAGATGACAGAGCTCAACATTGTTCAGGCCGTTAACCAGGGTCTGCGTCGCGCCATGGAGTCGGATTCGAAAGTACTGCTCATGGGTGAGGACATCGGCAAACTCGGCGGTGTTTTCCGAGCGACCGAAGGCTTACAGAAAGAATTCGGTGAAGATCGAGTCATTGATTCTCCGCTGGCAGAATCTGGAATCGTCGGCACTGCAATTGGTCTTGCGCTCTACGGCTATCGGCCGGTGATTGAGATTCAGTTCGACGGTTTCGTCTATCCCGCCTTTGATCAGATCGTGGTCCAGGTGGCCCGAATGAGATATCGCTCGGCCGGTGCCCTCTATCTTCCAATCACCATCAGGATGCCTTTCGGTGGCGGTATCGGATCAGTTGAGCATCACGGCGAATCGCCGGAGGCTTATTTCGCTTCAACTCCTGGCTTACGGGTTGTGGCCTGCGCCGACTCAACTGACGCCTATTGGATGATCCAGCAAGCCGTCGCTAGCGATGACCCCGTTATCTTTCTAGAACCGAAGCGGCGTTATTATCAAAAAGGCGAGGTCGACACCTGTGCAGATCTTTCGACAGTGCCGCCGATGTACAAGGCCAGGGTCATGGTTGAGGGTTCGGACTGCACGCTCATCGGCTATGGTCCAACGGTCACAACCTGTCTACAAGCAGCTCGACTCGCAGCCGAAGACGGGGTCAAACTTGAAGTGATTGACCTGCGCTCGCTGAGTCCGCTCGACATGCCCACACTTATAGAGTCAGTGAAGAAGACAGGTCGTGCCGTTGTAGTTCACGAGGCATCGAGCAGCGGTGGCGTTGGCGGCGAGATCGGTCAATCATTGATGCAATCATGTTTCTACAATTTGAAAGCTCCAGTCCTGCGAGTCACTGGGTATGACACTCCATACCCATCGAGCCGGATTGAGGACGACTATCTGCCCGATGCCGACCGGATTCTGGATGCGGTCGAGAAAAGTATGAGTTACTGATATGACATCACAATCAGAATTCGAGTTTCTACTTCCTGATGTCGGCGAAGGATTGGAAGAAGCCGAGATCGTTGAGTGGAAAGTTTCGGTCGGCCAACAGATCGCAGTCAACCAGGTCATCGTCGAGATCGAGTCGT
>JBAZYI010000092.1:0-5331 GCA_041659345.1 Candidatus Nanopelagicaceae bacterium
TATCAATGCACTGACTCCAATCACCCAAGCGATCAAAATCGTCATTGCAGAACTTGGCTCGACACCTTTGATCGGTTTTGGCGGGGCTCCGTTCACGCTCGCTTCATATTTGATTGAAGGAGCTCCATCGAAAGATCTACCAATAACACGATCACTAATGAAGAATGACCCTCAACTTTGGCACGACATACTGTCTTGGGTATCTCGAACAACTAGCACCTTTATCCGATCCCAAGTTATGGCCGGAGCTAGTGCACTCCAACTCTTTGATTCGTGGGCAGGAAAATTATCACCTGACGAGTACTCGACTTTTGCTGCGCCACATTCTAAATCCGTTATGAGTTCGCTTTCAGATCTTCCAGTACCACGAGTTCACTTCGGAACTAAAACTGGTTCAATGCTGATGCAGATGCGTGATGTTGGTGCGACCGTCATGGGAATTGATTCGGATACCCCATTGGATGTAGCAAATGAGATTCTGGGCGGAAAGACTCCTCTGCAGGGCAATATTGATCCAGAAAGATTAAGTGGATCATGGGAGGACTTGAAATCGCATGTCACCGACGTTCTCAGACGAGGATCGTTTGCTCCTGCCCATGTAGTCAATCTTGGTCACGGAGTACCACCAGATACCGACCCGGAACTCCTTACAAGAATGGTCGCCTTCATTCACGGTGATTAAGAGGATTGCCTTTGCAATTCTTGGCAAGTTATTTCTTAGTGCTATCACTCATTCATTCTCAGTAATTGAACTCAAAAGGTGAGAGTCAACTCATTTGCTTGATCTCGCCAACGCAACTGCGTCAATGCGCATACTCTGACTTCTATCAGTGCACTCTTTCGGAGAGATGGAGTTTAGAGATGACGCATGATCAGAGCGATGTCGCGACAAGTACGAAGCCCCGTTTAGATTACGCGCAAAGACCCATGTTGGTTTTCTGGGAGACAACACGTGCCTGCCTTCTATCATGTAAACATTGCCGTGCCAGCGCCACTGCGCAGGCTCTTCCTGGCGAACTCACCACTGATGAGGGTTTCGAACTGATAAATCAAGTTGCGGCTTTTGGACGGCCTTACCCAATTCTCGTTCTCACCGGCGGCGATTGCCTGCTGCGTCCGGATATTTTCAGTCTTGTCGAGCACGCAACTAATTTAGGAGTGCCGGTTGCTCTCTCTCCCTCTGTCACGCCATCTCTTACACCCGAAATGATCGAACGAATTCGATCGAGTGGAGTGAAGGCAGTTTCAATTAGTTTGGATGGTTCAGTCGCGCAGACTCATGAAACGGTCCGTGGCATCCCAGGACATTTTGAGAAGACAGTTGAGGCAATTCGTGCCTTAACGAGTTCCGGTCTCACGGTTCAGGTAAATACAACCGTAATGCGATCCAATGTCGATGAACTTGCAGAGATCGCAAAGATTGTCGCAGACGCAGGTGCCCAAATTTGGGAGGTTTTCTTCCTCGTTCAAATGGGTCGTGGAGTCGTAACTGAAGCTGTAACACCGCAGGAGCACGAAGACATATGTCATTTCCTCTACGATGCATCACAGTACGGCTTCATCATTCGTACAGTCGAAGCACCGTTCTTTCGACGCATTGTTACGCGCCGAATAGCTGGGGACACTGCTCCCGAGACCCCGTTCTACAACAGATTGTCCGACAGTTTGGTTTCACTATTGGGTCCCGCAACTATGAGAATGCGGGCGCACACCACGGCCACGCGCGACGGTAAAGGAATTGTATTCGTCGCATATGACGGCGAGATCTACCCAGCTGGATTCTTGCCCAAACCGCTGGGAAATGTTCGCGATCACCCAATCGCCGAAATCTACAGAAATAACCTGCTTCTTCGAGAGATTAGATCGTCCAACTTCTCAGGTCGATGCGGTTACTGTGAATACGCAGATCTATGCGGCGGCTCGCGCGCACGAGCATATGCCGCTACGGGAAATGCGTTGGGAGAGGATCCCGCATGTGTCTATCAACCTGAAGGATCTCCGATGGCGTTATTAAGCGACTAAAAAAGAGCCAAACACGACTTGGCTGCTCGTTCTCCCGAGCGCAAACATGTAGCAAGACCTAGTCCGTCATATGACGAACCGGCAATCATTACCCCGGGCTGACGTTCCAGGTCCTGACGAATCTGCGAAATGAGGTCAAGGTGCCCGATTTCAAGTTGTGGAATTGCTTCGGGCCACCGCTGCACAAAATACTGGACAGGCTCTGCGGTAATCCCTGTCGCTTCCACCAAATCACGATGCAACTGTTCGACCAGCGCAAAATCCTCTAGTTTTTCTATCGCCCGTTCGCCTGCTCTACCACTAGATAGACGCATCAGGAAATAATTTGGGTCCTCCAGGTGTGACCACTTCGTCGTGAGAAAAGTGGCAGCTTTGAGGAGTCGGTTGCGAGTAGATGGAACCAGAAGACCCGTGCCATTTAATGCCCGAACTCCCTTTACTGCCTCCAGAGGATATGCAACGAGGGCTGTAGCCACTGAGGCGTAACGAATTCGCTCAAGAATATTCGCAGCGTTCGCGGAGACTGGGCGAATTAATTTCGCAGCGGTCCTCGCGGGAATTGCGAGCACGACTGCGTCAACATCCAAGGTAAGACCATGTCCCTCATGTATCTGAAAACGACCTCCAGGCAGCCGCGTCACTGAGTCGACGGGCGAAGACTTGCGCACATCCACATCTGTTCCAGAGAGCAGCCGATCAACCAGGACGGATAGTCCTCCGCTCCAGGTCGCAAAGGAGAGAGGTGGTCCGCTTTTCTGTCCACGTCGACTCATCATTACCGAAGTCTTCAAATCGGCGATCGCTGAAAGTTCTGGAGTAATCGCGCGAAGACTCAACGTGTACACATTTCCAGCGTGCAGACTGCCGAGCACCGGATCAACAAATCGTTCAACCACTTGGCGCCCAAAGCGTTGACCCACGTAATCACCGATTCCGATATCTCCCTCGAGCGTAGGTCGCGGAATCAGGGGTTCCAGCGCTGCCCTAAGTAGCCCTCTGATAGACATAACCCCAGAGTGAAGTACTGGTCCAAGTCGACGCGGGCCAGAAGGTCCAACGCCCGCAGGTAGACGTCGCAACCCTCGGCCTGTCCAGAGCCAGGACATACCTGGGTTGGAAATAATAAGATCATCATCGAGTTGCAATTCACTTATAAGTTCTTTCATTCCCGGGGCAGAGATATGAACTGCCTCTGCACCCATGTCGATCTGGTGGCCTGCAAAGGATGTCGTGCGGATTTCGCCACCTAGTAACGGTTCGGACTCAAAGAGCGTGACGTGGACACCAGCCTGACTTAGTCGCCGGGCGCATATCAGGCCACTTACTCCCCCACCCACAACGGCAACTCTGCGTCGACGTGGAGGAACTGTGTTTGACGCGCCAAGCATCACGAATGTCTCCAACCCGAAGCAAAATATTTCGTTGCGATCTACTACCCGAGAGCCTTTCATATTCAATCAGAGATAGGTAGTTCGATTGAGAATGCCCTCAGAACCTGTTGGCTGGCATAATGCCCCAATGACGCAGCGCAGTGGGAAGAACCTGGCTAAAGAGATAAATGAGACGATTCGATTCACATCGTGGACAGTATTTCGTCGGACTGAATTGTCGGATCGACCAGAGGATTGCATCAAAGAATTACTTGAAATCCTTGCCCAGGCAGAAAGTGAAGATGTCACGTTGCGAGGCATTTACGATGTTTCCGGAATGCGAGCGAATGCCGATCTCATGTTCTGGTTTCACGCTCCTCGCGCCGAACAGATACAAGCAACCCTGCGTGAAATTAGGCGATCCACTCTTGGCAAATCCCTAGAGACGGCTTGGGCTGCTATGGCATTACACCGCCCCGCCGAATTCAATAAGGGTCACGTTCCGGCTTTTATGGCGGGAGCCGCCGCTCGAGATTGGCTCTGCGTCTACCCTTTCGTACGCTCATACGATTGGTATCTACTTCCAGAGGAGGAACGCCGAGCACTCCTTGTCGAGCACGGGATGGCCGGTCGTGATTTCACCGGAATTCTCAGCAACACAGTTGCATCCTTCGCACTCGGAGATTACGAGTGGATTCTGGCCCTTGAATCAAATGATCTTCCAGAAATTGTTGACCTCATGCGCGATCTGCGCTCAACAAAGGCTCGGCTGCACGTCCGTGAAGAGATTCCGTTCTATACCGGACGGAGAGTTGAACCTTCTTCCATTGGGGATCTAATTTCGTGAGTTACGATGCAATCTTGCTCACCACCTTCGGTGGACCGGAGTCAGTAGAAGAGGTCATGCCTTTTCTCGAACGAGTTACCGCTGGTCGGGGAGTCCCAAGAGAGCGATTAGCAGAAGTCTCGCATCACTATTTAGCTCTGGGAGGCGTGAGTCCCATTAATGAACAGAATCGAAATCTTTTACAATGCCTCCGCGAAGAATTCATTAGTCGCGGCATCGAAACTCCGATCTACTGGGGCAATCGCAATTCACATCCATTTCTGACCGAAGCCCTCCAGCGAATAAACGCGGACGGTCATCGAAGAGTCCTTGCCTTTGTAAGTAGTGCGTATGCGTCGTACTCGGGGTGCCGTCAATACCGAGAGAACCTGGCACAGGCGCTCATTGAAACAGAGCTAAACGGAATATTAACCGTTGATAAGGTCCGCAACTACTTTGATCACCCAGGATTTATTGCTCCATTTGCTAACGGATTGACCGAAGCACTTGAGGCGCATAACAAAGGGGGAATTAAACCAGCTGATACTCGTATCTTTTTCACTACGCACTCCATTCCTGTGTCCATGGCGCAGACCTCTGGACCCGAAAGTATCCGCAATACTTTCCGAGATGGCGCCTATGTGGCACAACACAACGCCGCCGCAACGTGCATCGTCGCTGAAGTGAAAAAAAGATTTGCGGGTGAATTACCTGCGTGGTCATTGGTCTATCAGTCTCGAAGTGGCGCCTCACATATCCCCTGGCTTGAGCCTGACATCGGAGATGCACTCCGCACTGCCGCCGAATCAGGTACGTCGGCGGTGATCGTCGTTCCGATTGGGTTCATTAGCGATCACGTCGAAGTAATATGGGATTTGGATCACGAAGCAAGAGAACTAGCCGATAGGTTGGGGCTTCTATTCTCGCGCGTCAAAACCCCTGGCACTTCGCCTGAATTTATCTCCGGAGTAGTCGATCTCATTCAGGAGCGTCAAATTCAAGGAGAGAGAAAAGCACTCTCGCCAATTGGTCCTTGGTCAGATTTCTGCGCCTCAGACTGCTGTCCAAACCCACGGAAAGAACTTCCAACTGTGGCGCAAGCAAGTAACTGAT
>JBAZYI010000093.1:0-5306 GCA_041659345.1 Candidatus Nanopelagicaceae bacterium
TTGACATGCCTTGCGTAGATAAGTGCAGAGGCTAAGAGCGGTAAGAATGCGGCAAAGCCTGCCAGGACGAGCATCGAGACCAGAACTCGGACCAGGCTGGGCACTGGCAGGATGCAGATCACTAAGCCAACGTTTATGAGCACGATCCGCCCTGCACTACCGCGCTCCAATCGCAATTGGGTGCCGCGGGCGGTGGTCGGGCCTCCTCCCAGGACGACTGGAACCAGGAAGGAGAGTGCACCGAACAGGACTTGGGCTGCGAACCCCGCAACTAGCGGGATCAGAAGAAATCCCAGCCGGTCAATGACTACTGACCAGGTTGGGCTGATGGTCAGGACTATAACTACATCTGCGAGTGATCCAACGAGCCAGATCAAGGCCGATAGCACCGACCAGGTGGGATAGGCCGCGGGTGTTTTTTTCCGAGCTTCGTGGAAGAGCGGGCGAAGTGCCAGAAGAATCCCGCCGAGATAGCCGGCCGAACCCAGGGCAGCCAGGGGTTGAAAGCCCACGAGGGCGCCGGTCATCGTCAGGGCGATGGAGACCACCAAGAGGGGAAGGACTTGGCGGGCAACGCGTTCTGCACCTGGGGCAATCTGAGTTCTTAACATGGTGGGCCAGAGAGTGACGAGCGTGCCCATGACCGTGAGGCCAATCCAACCCAACACGTTGACCGCTGCATGGGCTATTACCAACCGACCATGCCATGGTTCCGCGGGGTTGCGGGCCAAGGTGGCACCCAGGCCGGCGCCTATCGGCAACGCCAATGCGGCGCAGACGTAATAACGCACGGTTGCGCCAAAACGCGAGGCTAGAGCCGATCGCATGTGCAGGGTCAAGGTGATTGCATGGGAGAGGACGGCAACGCCCACGGCGATGGATCCAAGGAGCGTGATGATCCAGTGGGTGCTCACCACACCAGTGATGACCGAGATGATGCCAACGTTGAGGCCAAATAATCGGAGTCCTTGCCAGCGTCGTGATTGGATAGTGACGCGTCGGCGAAGAAGCGCGTCACTGAAATGGGCACTCCAGACAAAGATTGCATTGGTAATCGCGCCCAGCAGAAGCAGGTGAACAAGGAGCCAGGTGGACATCGGAACATATCGATGCGTCAGTGTGATTGCCAAGAGCGCGAGGAGCCAGCCAACCGCGGGGGCATTGGCCAGCAGATGCCATCGACTCCTATCACTTAGAACCATGGGAGAAGAGGATTCAATTTTCATCCTTGCGCAACCTTGGTGCGGGATGTCGAACTCTGAGGACGGGCATGGATTACGGCGCCAATGGCGATGATGGCAAAGCTCAGCAGGGCAATAACATTAAAAACTCCGCCAATCTGACGGCCTACATTGATATTTTCAGCATCCCCTACGCCAAGTCGCAGAAGCAGTGAAAGATGGAGTAGAACTGGGGGAATGATCATTACTGGGTGATAGGGCAACCGAACGCGCAGAACGGCCGGAAGGATGACAGGAGCATGAGCCATAATCATGGACATGGTGAAGCCTAGGAAGATCGCATGGATGAGGCTGTCATAAAGCGGTCCATCCGTTACGGATCCCGCGAGTACCCAGATCGCACCAGTTACTGCGAGCCAGAAGTAGGCCGATAGTAAACATCCAGCCATGAAACGAGTCAGCCCCGTAGCTCGAATGGTATGTCGGGCAACGTCATGGAGTACCAACCAACCGACTAAGGCTAGATATGACAGACCAAGAATTCGGAACCCGATCGATGGAGTCAGGAGTGTGAGAACTGTTCCCAGAGTAATCAGCGTAGATAGGGCGACAAACTGACCGACCGAAGTTACGGTCAGTTGAGCAACCCGGGCCAGCTCTAAGCGCTCACCGGCGATCGTGAGTACAACAAAACCGGCTAACCAGGGGAGCAGAAGCGCCATCGACATACCGCCGAGCCAGAGCAAGGTAGCGCCCGTGGCAAGCACAGCGCCAAAGGCTTGAACCAGTATCGAGTCATCATGGGTACGACGCCAGAGTGGGACGTATATCCCCATCAGCCCAGCCGAACCACACACGAGTGTCAGCTGACCCAAACGAAGCGGCGCTGGAGAGATAAGAAGCAACCCGCCCAAGCCCAAAAGAACTGGTGAAATGAATCCAGCCCGTTTTCGAAGTGCAACCGCCCGTTCTAAAGCAATGACGGTGCCAACAAAACCTAGAACCATCACCATCCCGTGAACATCGGGCAACCGAGCCGTTGTAATTGGTGCGGGAAGACTCAGCAGTAATAGGGCTGAATCCAGCCCGGCAAGAAGGGCCACTCCCGCGGGGATAAGGAAGAGAAGTCGGCGGATCATGGGATGTTGTTGACGACGGGGGAGAGCTCCAACCGACAGGCCCCGGGCTCTGAAAATGCCTGCAGATCAACCCCTTCGACCCGATCGGCGCCGGCGCCCAACTCATGTAGCGCACCGCGGATGATTCCGAGGTGGACTGCGCAGATCACTTCCGGGTATCGATGTGCCGCTTCAAGCAATGGGCAACGGCGCAGTTGGATGACATCGAGGTGAGGATCCGCGCTCGGTGCAAATCCGAGTTCACTCAATAGGGTAAGTAATTCGAGCATGGTCGTAGTTGCGCTTGGATCAACTTCTGCCTTTGATATCGTGCCTCTGGTTGCAGAAGAGTTCTGGACAAGTTGGCGACCCCAACCTCTGCCGGCCTCAATCGCATCGGCGCGGGGGTGCGCGCTCGTTTTTGCGATCTGCCCAGCCAATGCTAAAGCCAGACCGGCATACTCTTGGCCCTGGGGATCCGAGTCGAAGTCGCTCTGATAAAGCCAGGCAGGTCGCCCGCGCATCTGGGTCGGTGTGCGGTATCGAACTGCCAGCCCATCCTCTACCAGTCCATCCAGATGTTCACGTATGGTGTTGGGGTGCTGCGCAGTCAGAATTGAAAGAGAAGTTACGGTGCAAGGTTGGGGGTGATCAACCAAGATTTTTAGAATCTTCGCCCGAGCAACCGACAGGTGGGTCACTCGTCGATTTACCCTAGTAGTCGGCATTGGCCCATACCCGGGTCGGGGTCTCACGGTCGCCACGTGATTAGTTTTCACGGAGTAAAGTGTAGTAAAGTTTGGATTGGTTCCGCCACTTAGGTGGGCTGGGGTTATGGAAAGTTCCCCTTTGTGTTGAGTCGGAGGAGTTCTATGAGCACACTTGTGGTCGCAACCAGCGCGGCAGATGCGCAAGCGGTTGAAGCAATTAAGGATCATCACTCGCAACTGGCAGGTGCTCTGGCAATCCAAGTGGAAACTTTGATTGACGCGGCCGTTAGGGCGGATTTACCTGGTGCCGGCCTGGCTTCAAAATCTCTGGTGAGTTGGTGTCAGAGCGAACTCATCCCGCACGCACTTGCCGAAGAACGGACCATTTACCCTAAGGCGCATGAAGACGCGCAAGCGCGGCTGCTTGTTGATGCCATGATCGCTGAACACCGCGACATCCTTGCCCTCGTTGAGGCGATCGGCACGGCCCAGACCCCGGTGCGTGCTGCTGCCAATGCGCAGGCGCTCCTGTCGATTTTCAACTCACATTTGGTCAAGGAGAACGAACAGATATTGCCGCTGCTGGCCCAGTCCAATGGGGTCTCTTTGGCAGAACTACTGGGCGGTATGCACGAAATTCTGGGCCATCCTGCGCAAGACATGATCAGCGAAGGCGGATGCGGGGGCGATTGCACCTGTGGCGAGCAAGATCAGGTGGGAGTTCTTCCGGAACTGGATTCGCGAGTTGTGCCACACGCAATTCGACATGCCACTATCTTCGGTGCACTGGGTTCGGTTGCCGTAGGTAATGGCTTAGTACTTGTTGCTTCACACGATCCACTACCGCTGCTGGCGCAAGTTGAGCAGCGCACTCCAGGTCACTTCAATATCGACTACCTTGAGTCCGGTCCTGAGACCTGGCGACTGCGCTTCATCCGCATCTAAATACCTCGTAGGTACAGCACACTTCATCTATGGCCGTCACCAGATTAATTGCTCTCTCTGAAGCTGTTATTGATATTGCAAAAGGTGAAGACCTTAAGACTTCGCTGAAGCGATTGGTTGAAAACGCAGTTGCACTCTCCGATGCGACCTATGGAGCCCTCGGTGCATTAGGTGCAGATGGAAGTTTAGAAGAGTTCACCTATGTTGGAATGAGCGAAGAGACCGCAGATGAGATCGCATCTTTTCCTGAAGGCAAAGGTTTACTCGGACATCTGTTGACACACCCCGTGCCGCTACGAGTCAATCCCATTAGGTCACATCCAGCATCCAGTGGATTTCCTGCGGGTCATCCCTTGATGATTTCATTTCTCGGCGTACCCATTCGTATCCGGGATGAGATTTACGGGAGCCTTTACTTGACTGAGAAGCGCGGGGGAGAGGATTTTACCGAAGAGGATGAGCAGTTGGTCAGCGCACTCGCGTCGGCCGCTGGAGTAGCCATCGACAATGCCCGCGGGCTTGAGGCGCAGCACCGCGTCATTGTGCTGGCAGAGCGCGAGCGTATCGCTCGCGACTTGCACGATTTAGTTATACAACGACTATTTGCCACAGGTCTTTCGTTGCAAGCCATCACAAAGGATCCAGAGTGTTCCGAAAAAGACCTCGTACGCCTCCGTGAAGTAATCGATAATTTAGATGCGACGGTCCAGCAGATCCGCAATTCAGTCTTTGCACTTCAAGATCAGAATGGTCCTCACGGACTCCGTTCACGTATTCAGACCGAGATTGATTCGCTCCGAACGAGTTCTGCAATAAATATGACGTGCGAATTCAACGGACCAATTGATACGGTCATT
The DNA here is from genome assembly GCA_041659345.1 of Candidatus Nanopelagicaceae bacterium. Classification (GTDB taxonomy): domain Bacteria; phylum Actinomycetota; class Actinomycetes; order Nanopelagicales; family Nanopelagicaceae; genus QYPT01. The sequence goes on from JBAZYI010000093.1 coordinate 4,812, forward strand.
GATGGTGAGCTGGCTGAGAACGTATTTGCCGTCTTGCGAGAACTCCTCACCAATGCAATCAAACACTCAAAGGCTCATCTCGTGGAAGTGCAGATCAGCGCACTGAAGACGCGCTGTGAAGTAAGAATCGTTGACGATGGAATTGGGATTGCCGATAACGTCAATCGAAGCGGACTTCTTAATTTGTCCAAACGAGCCGAGGACTTTGGTGGGACTTTCGAAATCTACATACGGCCAAGTGGTGGAACCCGAGCTATTTGGACTGGAAAACTCTAGGGTCTGCCAAGTCCAAGCCGGACAGCGAGTCCAGCTGCTTGCGTGCGACGTTCTAATCCCAATTTTGAGAGCAGAGACGAGACGTAATTTTTAACGGTTTTCTCCGCCAGAAACATGGAGTTTGCGATCTGACGATTGGTAAGTCCTTCTCCGATGAATTCCAGAACCCTACGTTCTTGGTCGGTGAGATCATCGATTCCCCCGGCAGGACTGCTCGCA
>JBAZYI010000094.1:0-5144 GCA_041659345.1 Candidatus Nanopelagicaceae bacterium
AAACAACGCTCACCAAGGGCTCTTTGTCGGAAAGATTGTTTAGGTAGAAAGTAACCCCGCCTCCAATGAGCATGGCAAGAAGAAGAAAGATGGTGACTTTGATCTTCATATAAGCAATTCTACTTCCTTTACTACATCGCCTCTGCTTTACTCCTCAGATGCCGAAACGAGAATTCCTACGCGCATCTGTCGCAATGTTTGCCATCCTCGGATTGATATTCATGGCAATACCTTCGGCTCAAGCAAAAACACTCGTCGGCTCTTCTTGCGCCAAACTGGGAACCAAGGCCGGTGACGGTCCAGGACGTAGCGTAATTTGCGTTAAGAAGGGGAGTAAGAAAGTTTGGAAGGCTCTGCTATTCAAAACACAAAATGGACCTGCAACTTCCAAGCCAACTTCCGCGCAACCATCAACAGATCCCTCAGCACAACCTTCGCCAGTATCATCCAACGCACAAGGCACAACATGCCAGATGCTGCCCGAATTCACGGAAAATTTCATTGACCCCGCGTATGTCCGTGCTGTCACGCCGATCGGCGAACAGACCGGCTCTGGCGGCGTAATCGCAGTTCGTTCGTACATCCACCCCTCAAATAGTTTCCTTGGAAAAGAATTACCAATTTACGCACCCGTGGATATGACATTAGTTATGGCTAGTTACTACAAGCCACCCGGAGCCGCCGCAAATTACCAACCGGAATACTCACTCTACTTCGAAGTCGGTTGCGGTATCAGCGTAAAGTTCTTCCACATTAAGGGTGTCGTAGGAAAAGTTGCCGGAGCTGTTCCGGCAGAGCCACTGCCAAGTAGCGCCGGTCAATCTGTCACACGCACTCCGGTAAAGGCAGGCGAGCAAATTGGTTGGTACAAACTTGGAGCGAACAGCGTTGCCTTTGATTTCTGGGTCGACAACGAGGCGCATACCAATAACTTCATCGTCCCGTCGCACTTCGCGGGGAGCAATGCCCTTCACAGCGTCTGCCCCTATGAATTCTTCACCGCAAATAAAAGAACTCTCTGGCTTTCAAAATTGGGCGCTCCCGGCAGTGATCCGATCCCTGGCACGACATGCGGAGTTGTCACTGAAGGAATTGAGGGTACTGCGGATGGCATGTGGTTTATCTCGCCCGATACCCAGACGGATCACCTCACATATGACGGCGCCTACCAATCTCAAATAATGTTTTCCGTTGATCCGAGTGGAATCCTCCGAATCGGGGGACTAAATACATCAGGAACATTGAGTCAGATGATGGTTTCACCGCAATCCTCAACTTGGCTTAAACCATCCGATATCAAAATTGGATCAAATCATTGCTGGTCGACCGAACTACAGTCGGTCGCTGTAAAAGTAATAGACAACAAGACAATGTCAGTTGTTGTTGGTGCAGGATCATGCTCCACTCTTTCCGATCCTTCAACTGGAAGAACCTATTACCGCTGATAGAGCAGCAACTAACTGTTGTCGCGTTCGGCATCTTTCGGAGCGGTCGTCCGATTGGGCACTTCCTTGTAGCTCCAAGTTATGCCTGGAACCGTTGGATCTGCGTCGTAAAACCAGGACCCTATCGTCCGGACCACTCCGTAGTACTTAGTCGGAAATGACATGCAGGTCATGACAACTTTGGGATGTTTCACGCAGATTGATTGAAGATCGAACATGAAATAGTCATCGACCTGTTGCCTCGTCCACGTGCGGTAGTCGTTGACGACCCCTGCAACTGGGTTCTTCACAGTTAGTCCGCTATAGCCAGCATCGTGAGCATCGCACGCGGGCTTGAATACAACCGTTTCACCACCAATCTTTTTCGAATCCCACTCCTTGCTCATCCACTTATCGATGTATTTAGAACCAAGCTGACCGCCACAACCGTTAGAAACTCGATTGATTGGTACTTCAATGCCAACCCACATGGAATTTGAACATGGTGCTCCGGTTGACTTCGCGCCAGCACTATTAACAGTCGAAAAACAAAGATAGAAAGGACCGAATTTTGTGGTCGTTATTACGAAGAGGGGAGCAGGAATCTTCCGCGTAAACGTTCCGTCTTTGGTGACAGGTGGGGTTGTTTGCGTCCAAACCAACGAGCCATCCGAATACAATTTCAAAACTACTCGAACGGGTCCAGTAATTTCAACGTTATCGACTTGATATTTGACGCTATAAGCCTTACCCAGTGGCACTACGGTCGTGGCCTTGTTATCCACAAAAACCGTTGGAAAAATCGTTATGCGAGAACTGTCCATTTTGGATTTTGCAGAGACTGCTGGCGAACTTTGGAAGAAGAGGATAGTTGAACACAAAACAGCGATGAGAAATAGTGAACGAAATTTCTGCCTGATCATGATCAGGAGCCTTCCTTCTGCACGACCACTGTGAAGTCGTAACTCCACAAGTCTCGACGCTGCTATCGCTCAACTATATGTGTGCTTGGACACGTTGAACAGCAAAATAAGCGATCTGCCTTGAATACATGGGGGCTAACTTCTACTCTTTCAAGGTGCCCCTCATTAGTCGTAAGAACTTCCTCGCCTTGGCCGCCGTTTCCTTCCTCCAGACTCGATTCTCGATCGCCAACGCGGCCTCTGCCCCAAGTCTCAAACCTACACGCGTCGGTCAGACCATCATTTGGCGTGGCAAGAAATACACTGCTACTAAATCTGGTAAGAGAATTGTTTGGAGCAAAGGGGTACCACTCACTTCTAAAAAGACCGAAGCACCGTTGCCGATTATTGCAAACATCGACCTGGCTGCATCAAATGAAGTCTCAGATGGCATGACGCAAGTTTTTTATCCGAAGCATCGGAATGCCAGGGGGAAAGGATTTTTTGTTTCTCGAGAGAACGGCGTTTTAAACGCCTTCGGCACAATATGCACGCATGAAATGTGTCAGGTTCAAAACGGACTTCCACGATTGATTTGCGCTTGTCATCTTTCATTTTTCAATCGGATTACAGGATTCCCAGAAGAGGGGCCCGCAAAGCGCCCTCTGCAAAATTATCCAGTCAAGGAAGCATCCGGTCGCATTATCGTGACGGTGAATTTTTAAACTGAGTGGGAAGAAATCAAGCTCTCAGCTCGATCGACATGAAAAGAGTGGACACCGAGAATTCCGATGCCCACCCTTAATAGAAGTACTACTTCTTGTAACCGCCCTTACCCATGGGCTTCACTAGGAGGAGCGTTACCAATCCGAATACAACGCCAGCAACAGCGGCGGCAGGTAACGATGCCCCCACGAGTGGGAAAGGCTCCTTGATCGCATAACTGACTGGATTGAGTAGATACAAGTAGGTTGCAACTCCCGCCGCCATGGCGAGGATCGCAGCAGGGTTAATTCCGAACCAGTAGCTATATGGTGCATCTGGACCTGATGTGTAGAGACCACGAATACTGATCTTCTGGCGACGCAAGAAGAAGTAGTCCACGATTTGAATTCCACACAGAGGTGCAAAGAACACGCCAATGTAGGCGACGAAGGTGCCGAAGTTATCAAAGACCCAGTTCGGGAAAAATAGGCCAATAACTACTACTGGAACGATCGATACCAGCAACGCAGTATTCCACGACAACTTTGCTAGGCCTGGTACGGCCTTAATGCCAACGGTGGACGCATAAATTCCTGCAGTTGCCGTTCCTAAATTGGCGGTGATAACAAAGAGCAATGCAATCGCACCGTAAAGTGGACCGCCAACATCAGCCAGCCAGCCGGCGGGATCGGAAGTCTCGAGCACCAAAATTGCGGCAAGGCCAACAAAGCTCAAGATTGGCACAGGTAATCCCATACCAAGCATTGATGGAGCGGCAGCAATTGATGGCGTGCGAGCCTCCCGAGTCATTGATCCGATGTATGGCCACCACGACAACAAGCTGACAAGGCCAATCTCAATTCCATATTGGAAGTCAAGTTGCTTATCACTTGCATACGCTGGAAGTGCAGTACTCAAAGCACTGCCTTCTTTCACAATCAGCATAATGATCATCCAGGCGCCGACTGCCACAATAGCGACGAACAGCCACATTGCGACCTTCTCAAGTCCATTGGCTCCGCGCTTGAGTGTGAAGAAGACAAAGAGACACGCTAGGACGGTGGTAACTGAGACAACCAGGTTCTGTTGGCCTTTGTCGCCGATACCAAGCAGGACCATCAGTGCAGATACCGAACGTCCAAAGAAAATTATGAGCAGTGAATTCCAGCCGATGATAGATAGGTACTGCAGAGGCACGGTAATTGCCCAGCCATTGTGACCAAACTGCGGTACTGCGGATTTGATGCTATCAACACCAAAGCGTGATGAGGTTGGCACAACGGCAAGGGTTACTAGGAGCATGCCAATCATTGCGCCTGCTGTCATCGCCCAAAAACCGGGCCAGAGAGGCAAGTAGTAACCGACATATTCGCCAATGATGTAACACCATGTTGCTGATGCAGCAACCATCAAGACAATAAAGAGAGCCCGACTATTCCATCGTCGCTCGCTTGGTTTAAGTGGCCATGAGTCTTTGCCCAGGCTTGAATCTGCGGTTCTTAGGTCATCGCTCATGATGGCCACCCAAAGTTCCAGCCAATAAGAAGGGCAATCGCTGGAAACAAGATTCCCGAGCCGAGGACAACCATCCAGGCTGTTCTCGAAAACCCACCGGGATCATTAGCAGGATCTTCATATATCTTGATTCGTTCTTCCAACTCCGTCGGAAGCTGCAGGTCTACCATCTATTCCTCCCCATCCTTTGTTTAGGTCATCCTTCTTTGTTGGCGTTGTAACCTTCGGCGTCTTTATAGGGGAACCACCAGAAATCCTGGATCTCTGCCTTGGGATCGATCATCACAAGTTTCGTTTGACGAAAACTCTCCAACCCTTCTTTGCCGAGTTGACGGCCAGACCCAGACAACTTACGACCACCAAAAGGGCCGGCGTCATTGTCTAGTAATGGCGCATTAACCCAGACCATTCCACTTTCTATCTCGTTGACAGCTTGCATCGTCTCATCTAGGCGCGACGTATAAATATTTGCACCTAACCCGAATGATGAATCATTTGCTAAAGCGATGGCTTCATCGAGACTCTTGACTTTGCAAATGGGTGCTACTGGTCCAAACGATTCACCATGAAGGATGTCCATATCAGGCCTCAAGTTAGT
>JBAZYI010000095.1:0-5083 GCA_041659345.1 Candidatus Nanopelagicaceae bacterium
CGAATTGTCTTACCCAGCACTCCTTTGACAGATGGATAGACATAAAAGGCGCCAGTTGGAACTGGACATTCAAATCCTGGAATCTCATTGAGCAGGCCGACAATTAATTTTCGTCGACGATCAAATGCTTCGCGCATGTTGTGCACTGCGGAGAGATCGCCAGTAAGTGCGGCAATGCCAGCGCGTTGAGAAATATTCGAGACGTTGCTTGATAAATGTGACTGCAGGTTGGTCGCGGCCTTAATGACATCTTTAGGTCCGATCATCCAACCCAAACGCCAACCAGTCATTGCATAAGTCTTTGCAACGCCATTGAGGATGATGACGTGGTTCGCAAGTTTAGGAACCACGACCGGCAAACTTGGTGCCACCGCGCCGTCGTAGAGTAGGTGTTCGTAAATCTCATCCGAAATAATCCAGATGCCGTGCTTAACTGCCCACTCGCCTATTGCTTTCACTTGTTCTGGTGGATAGACCGAACCAGTTGGGTTGCTTGGCGAGCAGAAGAGTAGGACTTTTGTCTTTGGAGTTCGCGCGGCTTCAAGTTGTTCGACGGTGACCAGGTAGTTCTCTGATTCGTCTGCGAAAACTTCGACGGGAATTCCGCCAGCTAACTTGATCGCCTCTGGGTATGTGGTCCAGTACGGAGCAGGTAGTAGAACTTCATCACCATCATCGACAATTGTTGCGAAGGCTTGATAGACGGCTTGCTTTCCACCATTGGTGACGAGTACTTGGTCGGCAGTAATTTCATAATTCGAATCGCGCTTGGTCTTTGCGACAATTGCGTCGCGAAGTTCCTGTAAGCCCGATGTTGGCGTGTATCGATGGTTCGCGGCGACGCTGGCTGATGCAATCGCCGCATTCACGATGTAATCAGGGGTGGGAAAGTCTGGCTCTCCAGCGCCAAATCCAATGACGGGACGTCCCGCAGCCTTGAGAGCCTTCGCCTTGGCATCTACCGCCAACGTGGCGGATTCGGCGATGGCTGCGATTCGGGAGGAGATTCGTTGGGCGCTCATAGTGGTTAAGTCTGCCGTACTCTGGCTCGGTCCCGATCCCTGGTTTTGTCCGGATCCGCCGTGATCCGAGCGCGAGTTAGACCCAAGCGCGCTTCACGCTCTACACTCTGCCTCCTGACGATTATGGTCTTTTGCCATGCCGTCTGAAGGGCAGTAGCTCAACTGGCCAGAGTTCCGGTCTCCAAAACCGGCGGTTGGGGGTTCAAGTCCCTCCTGCCCTGCCAAACTCGAAAGAGTGTAACGAGATCGAACTAGCGAAAGGAAAGGCCCACGATGAGTGATGTGGTTGCGTCTCACGAAGAGAAGAAGTCTGGTCTCTTCGCGCGCATTGGCCTTTTCTACCGCCAAGTAATTACAGAGCTTCGCAAAGTAGTTTGGCCAACACGTAAAATGTTGACCACCTATACCGCGGTTGTTCTCGTGTTTGTGTCCTTCATTATCGCCGTTGTTTCGCTTCTCGATCTGGTTTTAACCAAGATCGTCTTCTTGGTATTTGGATAAGGAAGCACTATGTCTGAGGAAAAAACTGACGCCTTTGCTGCTGCTCTCGCAGCGGCAACTGTTGAACCAGTTGCCGCGCCGGTAGTTGTTGAAGTAAAGGCTACTGAGATTAAAGAGGCAACTGAAGAAGAAAAAGAGGCAATTAACGCCGAAGTTTCCGAAGGCGGTCCTGTTGCCGAACCTGCTGACGTAGATGCTGCTGATGAAGTTGAAGCGACTGAGATTGAAGACGATGAAAATGACCCCAATGCGGAATTTCGTCGCGCTCTTCGCACTGCTGCGGGAGATTGGTACGTAGTCCACTCTTACGCAGGCTATGAGAAGAAGGTCAAGGCAAATCTTCAGAACCGTATTCAGTCACTCAACATGGAAGATTACATTTTCCAGATTGAAGTTCCTGAAGAAGAAGTTACTGAGATCAAAAACGGGCAGCGCAAGCAGGTTAAGCGCAATATCTACCCCGGCTACGTACTTGTCCGTCTGGACCTTACCGATGAGTCTTGGTCTGCAGTTCGTAACACTCCTGGCGTGACCGGGTTCGTTGGAAACGCTCACCACCCAAGTCCGCTGACTTTCGATGAAGTAGAGAAGATTCTTGCTCCACGTCCAGTGAAGAAGTCTGATAAACCTGAGATTCGTGTTGTTGATTTCCAAGTTGGAGAGTCAGTCACCGTCATGGATGGCCCATTCGCGACGCTTCCTGCATCGATCAGCGAGATCATGCCAGAGCAAGCGAAACTCAAAGTTTTGGTTTCGATCTTCGGACGCGAAACCCCAGTGGAACTTTCGTTCCATCAAGTGCAGAAGATTTAATCCCCGACCACACGATCGACCTAACAGTTCAACCAACTAGGTAGAGATAAAGAAAAAGGAAACGAATATGGCTCCGAAGAAGAAGATCACGGCAATGATCAAGTTGCAGATCCAGGCTGGCGCTGCAACACCTGCGCCACCGGTTGGTCCTGCCCTCGGTCAGCACGGCGTCAACATCATGGACTTCGTAAAGCAGTACAACGCTGCTACCGAATCACAAAAGGGACAGATCATCCCAGTTGAGATCTCCGTGTATGAAGACCGCACATTTACCTTTGTCACAAAGACCCCACCTGCATCACGCCTCATCTTGAAGGCTGCCGGAGTCGAAAAGGGCTCTGCAGTGCCTCACAAGACCAAAGTTGCTTCCATCACGAAGTCACAGGTTCAAGAGATTGCAAAGACGAAGATGGAAGACCTCAATGCCAATGACATTGATGCAGCATCTTTGATTATCGCTGGTACAGCACGTTCGATGGGTATCACCGTCGTCGACTAAAGTTTCTTTATTCCATCCGGAATGAAGGAGTGGGAGAACCTCGCTGGTTCGTTAACCACAACCGAATAAGGACTGATCTTCAGTTCTTTAAAGAGGAGCGAAATGAAGCGCAGTAAGAAATATAACGCGGCGGCCGAGAAGGTTAAGAAGGATTACCTTTACACCCCGCTTGAGGCAGTGACATTGGCTCGCGAAACCTCAACGACTAAATACGACGCAACTGTTGAAGTTGCTCTCTGTCTCGGAGTTGATCCTAAGAAAGCTGATCAAGCAATCCGTAGCACCGTTAACTTGCCACACGGAACAGGTAAGACTGTTCGCGTTCTTGTATTTGCAGGCGGAGCTCGTGCAGACGAAGCTCGCGCAGCCGGTGCGGACATTGTCGGCGCCGATGAATTGATCGAAGAAGTTGCAAAGGGTCGTCTTGATTACGATGCCGTGGTTGCAACTCCAGATCTGATGGGAAAAGTTGGTCGTCTGGGAAAGGTTCTCGGACCCCGTGGTCTCATGCCAAACCCAAAGACCGGAACAGTTACAACGGATGTAGCAAAAGCAGTCACTGATATCAAGGGTGGAAAGATTGAATTCCGCGTCGATAAGAATGCAAACCTTCACTTCATCATCGGCAAGGTTTCCTTCACTCCCGCACAACTTGCTGAGAACTACGCAGCAGCACTTGATGAAGTACAGCGCGCAAAGCCATCGTCATCTAAGGGGCGCTTCATTAAGAAGGCCACAATCTCTACAACAATGGGACCTGGAATCCAGGTAGATCCAAATATCGTTCGCGAGTCTGCCGGCGTAGCCGAATAATTTCTGTGCAATAACCCCCTTCGTGGGTGGGCTTGAGACTGCTTCGCTTTACGTCTCTGCGCTCCACCTACTTACGGGGGTTATTTCATTTTGGAGGACTGAAAAATTTGCCGCTGACAACCTTTTCCAGTATTCTCGGTTTTACTGGAATAAGGGGGATCTATGAGTCGTCGTGAAGCAAAGCACGCGCTCTATGAACAATTTGCACGGATGGGAAAGGGCTTAGCCAGCCCCAAACGACTTGAATTGCTTGATCTTCTTTCTCAAGGCGAGCGTTCGGTAGAAGCGCTTGCTACCCAGGCCGGTCTTGGTCTTTCAACGACCTCGATGCATCTTCAAGCCCTTAAAGACTCGGGTCTCGTAGTCAGTCGTCGGAGCGGTACATCCATTTACTACCGAATGAAGAGCGAGGAAGCTGCAGCACTTTTCTCTATGCTCCGTGAAGTCGCTAGTACGCATCTGAGCGATGCCGACCGAGCAATTTCTGATTACCTCGGAAGCGAAAAGGGAGAGAAATCCTTAGTAGTAAAACGAACAGAACTCCCAGATCTCATGCAGGATGGGGAAGTTGTTGTTTTGGATGTGAGACCAGCCCTTGAGTACGACGCTGGTCATATTCCCGGTGCGGTCTCAACACCTCTTCCTGAATTAGAAATGTTTCTTTCCAAGATTCCAAAAGACCACGAAGTGGTGGTTTATTGCCGAGGTGCTTATTGCGTACTTGCCTACGATGCGGTTAAAACTCTCACCTCAAAAGGACGTCGTGCTCGGCGTCTACAGGACGGGATGCTCGAGTGGAGACTCGCCGGATTGCCGGTGGAGCAGAGCGTTGCTTAATAGATTCCCTAATCATCAACACGACAGGAGTACGCAATGAATGTATTAATGATTATCAATGGTTCAGCTTATGGACTTGATTCAACCTATAACGCGATTCGTTTAGCCGGTTCACTTGCAAAACGAGACGGGACTAAAGTCACGGTCTTCCTTATGGGTGATGGCGTGACAGCGGCAATGGCTAATCAGAAGACTCCTGATGGCTATTACAAACTTGACCGTATGCTCTCCATTGTTACTCGCGCGGGCGGAACCATCGCTTGTTGCGGAACATGCATGGATGCTCGTGGCATTACCGAAGAGATGCTCATCGAAGGTGCGGCTCGCTCCACGATGGAGGCTTTAACCGATGCGACACTAGCCGCCGATAAGGTTTTAGTTTTCTAAGTTCGACCCAATTCAAGCAATTCCAAACACATAGGAGATCAAAATGAACTACGGAATGAGCCGAACAATCAATCGTCCATTCGATGAGGTCAATGCCGAGGTTCGCGCAGCTCTGGCAGAGCAAAGTTTTGGCATCGTCAGTGAAATTGACATGCAGGCGACCTTTCACAACAAGATCAACGTCGACATTGAGCCAATGCTCATTCTCGGT
>JBAZYI010000096.1:0-5063 GCA_041659345.1 Candidatus Nanopelagicaceae bacterium
TGCAATTCCAACCCCGGAGGTTATCGAACCGGGGAGCACATTAAGTGAACCACCAAGAATTTCAATGGATCCTCCCGAGACCTTTCCCTGAATCGGATTGGTCAAGCCAACGAACTCAGCAACGAAAGCGGTGCCGGGTCGGTCATAGAGTTCGGCCGGGACTGCGATCTGTTCGAGTTGACCATTGCGCATCACTCCCACGCGGTCGGCAATACTGAGCGCTTCCTCTTGATCATGTGTCACGAAGAGTGTGGTTGTACCGAGTTCTAGTTGGATGCGACGGATTTCCTCACGTAGCTGAGTGCGCACCTTTGCATCGAGAGCCGAAAGAGGCTCGTCGAGAAGAAGCACCTTCGGCGAGATGGCGAGAGCGCGAGCCAGAGCAACTCGCTGTTGTTGCCCCCCAGAGAGTTGATGCGGATAGTGGTTTCTGTGGGTTGAGAGTCCAACAATCTCCAAAAGCTCGCTCGAACGATCTTTCCGTTTTTCGGCTGAAGTCTTATGGGCACGTAATTTCAAGCCGTACTCAACATTCTCCCCGGCGGTCATATGAGGGAAGAGAGAGTAAGCCTGAAATACCATACCCATTCCGCGCTTATTGGCATTTTGGAAAGTTACGTCTTTACCATCAACGATCATCTTTCCGCGATCGAGTTCCTGCAGACCGGCGAGTGATCGCAGTGCCGTCGTCTTGCCGCAACCCGATGGGCCAAGGAGTGCGACAAGTTCACCTTGGGCGATATCAAGGCTTAACCCGTCGAGGGCTTTAACCTTGCCAAAGTGCTTAGCGAGGTCAAGCAACTGTACGTATGGCGAAGAGCTCAACGTATGGTTCCTTTCGGTCAGGCGAGGTCAACGTCGAGAACTGCTTGTCGACGTTTAGTGGCAGGGACGAGTAAGAGCAAAACCAAGACGAAAATGATTGATGCAAGCGAAACAGAGACGGCCACATTTCCACTGGTTCTGCCTATCTGGGCGATTACCACTTGAAAAGTCTTGAAGTTGAGGATATTCGAAATCGTGAATTCGCCAAGGACCAATGCAATTGCAATGAATGAACCATTAATAATGCCGGTGCGAATAGTCGGCATAATAACCCCGGATATCATCCGAAAGGTTGACGCCCCCAAAGTTTGCGCTGCTTCGGCAAGTGTATGAATATCTACTGCGTCCAATGCCGCGGACAGTGACCTATACGTGTAGGGCAAAATTAACATTGAATAAACGCCAGCGAGGGTAATGGGTGACTCAGATAAATTAATTGAAATCCAGCGATAGAGGGGTGCAATTCCGACGACGATAACGATGGCTGGAATGGCTAAAGGAAGTAGACAGAGTAATTCGAGGGGCCGGACCAGTTTTGGCAATTTCAATTGAACCCATATAACAGTGGGCACGATCAGAAATAGGATCAGCAACATTACAATTCCGGCGGTGATCATGGATCGCAAAACCGCGATCCCTAGATCAGGTTGGCTGGGGATAATTCTCCACGAGCGAAGGTTTCTCCCGCTGTCGGCAATAAGAAAAGGCTTAGTTGAAAAGTCAAACATTGAATAGAGAGGCACCATTAAATAAAGGCCAACAAATCCAATGAGGAACCGACGCCACGTCTGTATTTTCCATGTGCGCCTCATCCGTTCGCCTCCCACTTGGTAACGCGGCGTCGAAGAAGTGCGTAAAGAGCCATAACGAAAGTTACGAGCACAATCATAAAGAAGGAGAGGGCCTTCGCTTCTGCCGGGTTGGCACCGCCGACTTCGCTACTCAGTGAGGTGGCAATCTGAAGCGGGGTCAAGAAACTTGTTAAATTTATAAGTGTGGCCGCAGTCGCATAAGCGGAGAATGAATTGACAAAAAGCAGTAGGGCCGCGCCAGCGAACGAAGGGGTGAGGACAGGAATGCCAATTTTCGTCCAGTACTCGCGTGAATTGCCGCCGAGGGAATCTGAGGCCTCTCGCCACTGCGGGCGAAGATTTTCGATCGTTGGGAGAAAGACTAGAACCATCAAGGGGATTTGGAAGAATGTGTAGACGACAATGAGGCCATTCAACCCGTACAACCAGGCGGAGTCGGCCAAGAAGGAACTAGGCATTACCTTCATGGCGAGCGTAGAAACAACGCCGTTAAAACCGAATGTCGCCAGAAAAGCAAAGGTAAGCATGACGCCACCAAATTGAGCCAGTACCGAACTCAGCGCAATTGAAAAGCGATAAAAGAAGCCCTTCTTCTTTCCTGTAACGAGAGCCCACGCAAACAATCCACCCAACACCGAGCCTGCAAGAGCAGTCCACAATGAGAGGACAAGTGAATTCTTAAAAGCATGACGCGTGATGTCTGAGTTGAATGCTTCACCAAGGGCAAAAAAGCTGAAATTATTTTCATTGTCTTTGAATGCGCCCAAAATGACGTTATACGTCGGATAGAGCAGAAATAGTCCAGAAAATAGCAAGAAGGGCAGAACGCCAAGGTAGGCACTCTTGCTACGCCAATGCCGAGAGCCGGCGCTGCTTGTGGCAGAACCGGCTCTCGGATCAGTGACCTGAGTCATTGGGCGACTATATCCCCTTAGCTACCAACCGCTGCTGGCCATGCTGTCTTGAGATATTCACGTGCCGCACTGGACTGATCGGCCGATGCCTTTGTGGCAGCAACTTTGCTCTTGCCGATGGCTGCAATGCCTTCAGCAGGTGCACGACCTGTCTTTACCAACCAAACCCATAGTGCTGGGGTTGCTCCACCGATTGCGAATATCTTCGCGCCGGTCTCACCAAGTGCATATTCGAGCCAGAGGCGACCACATGCAGGATGTGGGGCCCAAGCGGAAATTGCCATGTTGTAGGGAGAGCCAACAAGTGCTGGGGTGAACATCTTCCAGCTCTTTCCGGCCGCTGCCATCTGCTTCTGAACTCCAGCTTGAACATAGCCATTATCAATAACAACTGGGGTTTGGCCAGATGCAATGGTTGCTTCAGTTGGGTTGACGTTAATGAAGTTTCCAAGGTCCTTCAATTTCTTGAAGAAGGCAACTGCCTTTGAAACATCGTCAAATGTTCCGCCGAGTGCCTTGTTGATCATGAAAACACCGTTGAGCCCAGTAGATGAACCCATTGGGTCGCCGTTGAGAGCAATCTTGCCCTTGAACTTCGGAAGCAAGAGATCGTCAAGCTTGGTGATTGTTCCAAGTGATCCGTCGTATCCGATGGTCAATGTTCCGGTGTAGTCAGGGGTGTACTCGCCAGTTGGCGATGTAGCTGCTGCACCAGTGAGGTATTTCCACAACTTCACCTTGTAGGGGGCGAAAGTGCCAGTGCCGGCGTACTTGTCTGCAATGGCGATACCAATGTCGTAAACGTCAGGTGAACGGCTGGTGCCCTTGTTGGTATTTGCGGCATCAATTTCGTCCTGTGACGAACCCTCTGGGTTTGCCTCATCAACTTTTACACCGTATGCAGCCTTGAAGCCTTCGATCATGTCGCCATAGTTAGCCCAGTAGTGCGGCAGTGCGATGACGTTGAGTTGGCCTTCCTTCTGGCAGGCAGCAATAAGTTTGTTGATTCCACCTGCGGCAGCAAGATTCTTAACGGTGCCATAATTTGTAGCACCTGATGCTGCAGTAATGCTGAGTGCAGGGAACGTGAGTGCTACAGCAAGAACTGCACCCACCGATCCCCGAGTGAACTTCGAGAACGTCACTATATTCCTCCTATTTGGTTATGTTGTATCGATCTATCCGTTCGCGGCCGAACCATGTTGACGGCAGCAAACGACTTTTCGCACTGATAATGCGTATCGCGCTCCTTCTCTCGCCTGTGACCGACCCTAGGCGAGACTTAGTGCGGATAAACTTAGTCTTTGGAGCATGGTTCGTCTAGGAAAAGTTGACCCACTAGATAACTATTACATAACGGTGTAACCAGAGCGCGTCTGCGCGGGAGCCAGTACGCGAACCTTGGATGGACTTTTCGTGAACAACTACGCGCATTCAAAGGGCTAGTCCTTGCGCGCCACTACGATCTCCCGTGAGGTCACCTATGAATTCGGAGGATGACGTTCTGTGCGCCGGGCAGACCTTGCGCCCAATTGAAAGCGTGTTTGGCTCCTAATTCCTCACGCTTCTGCCAGACATTGGCGCTGAGCGCGCGAGAAAGTCCAGCAATTTCAAGTGGAGTCGTTGCAGAGCCGTAATCTCTCGCGCCATTGTGGTCGACAACTGTGAGACCAATGTAGATGTCGCCCTCTTTATCTTGGACAATTTCAACCGTCCGACTCTGTTGGGGCCAGTCAATATGCGAAGCTGTTTCGACAAGCCAGAAGCCATCCGTGCCCACTTTGCTATCTTGACCAGTTGCACCAGTTGCTGAACCTATCCATTCCACATGGTGACGATGTTCATGTCCGGCTAACCAGAGAATCACTTGGGGATAGCGCAGCAGCATTTCGCCGATTTCTTCATGGCAAACTCTGCGCGATTGGGCGGACTCTGGTGAATAGTCATTGAACATCAACATGAGTGGGTGGTGAGATGCAAGTACCACGGGCCTGTCCGAGCCGGCGATTTCGGCTTCTAGCCATTCAAATTGCTCTACATCAAGAGATCCCTGCCAGCCGCCGAAATGGTTGACGGAATCTATAACGATCAGTTTCACTGCGCCGACTTCCGCGGAGTAGTACATCGTGCGCTCGCGAACACTTTTCTCGGTGAAACCATGACCTTTGGGCAGCCCAGGTGATGTGAGATGCATGGCCGCGAATTGGCCACGCTCCATTGCTTTTCGTTCTGCGTCGGGAGTTACGATTACATAAGGCGCATCACTTGACGTTGGAAAGTCTGCCGGACCTATCTCATTAAAGGCACCGAGCGTCTCTTCGAGAGTCAAAGTTGATGGGAGCGTTTCATACCTTCGGTCGCCAGCCATCTCTGTGCGCATCAACTCATTTGGTGTGACAGTGCCTTGTAAAAGTGCATCGTGATTTCCATGAATTGCAAACCAAGGAAAGTCAAGCCCGGTCGCATTAAATGGTTGGCGACACGAATCTAGGAGACCGGGTACGAGAGGGAA
>JBAZYI010000097.1:0-5039 GCA_041659345.1 Candidatus Nanopelagicaceae bacterium
GGCTGCCCGTACAACCAGTTAAATGGAATTGTTAGATGAGCTTTCCAGAAGTTAATGGGGATTCCAGCACTTCTCCGTCGATTTTCTCGATTGAGTAGGCCCTCTTCTTCTTTGCTTCATCGGATTCCCTGTCCGTAATGACTTCGACTGGTATTTCATTCTCAAAGAGAATGCCCACGCCATCATCGGTGGCGTAGATCCGCTTGAAAGTCTCGTTTTTAATAAGTTCGTGAGCCATGGGTCGTCGCTTCGCTTCTGAGTCGTAGTGAACAGCATTCCCGAAGGGCAAGAACCCAAGTCCATTTGTGATTGGCCGCAGTTCTGGCCCGAATGAGTCAGTCGGTCCGCCTTGAAACCAGCAGAGAGAACCAGCGCTTACTCCACCAAGAATGACACCACGGTCATAAGCCTCACGAATTACTGCATCGACCTCATGCAATTTCCAGAGGGCGAGGAGATTGGCGACAGAACCACCTCCGACCCAGATCACGTCCGAGTTGAGGAGATGTTCTTTGATAGGTGCATTTGGCTGAGTGAAGAGTTGTAGATGCGTGACATCACAGTTGAGTTCGCTCATCGCGGCGTAAGACTTTGAGAGATACCCACTGTTGTCTCCAGAAGCAGTGAGTACAAAACAGACCCGAGGACGTTCCTTGCCACTGAGTGCGAGCATGCGAAGAAAGGTTTCTCCTGGCTCCATTACATCCCATCGATCCGTTGATACGAATCCACCACTAGTAGCCATAATCCGTCGGGTGACCATTTTCTATTTCTTCACCTTAATCGAGATCGTTTTAAGGGTGTGATCGAACGGAGGGGCACCTTCCTCACTTTCACTGCGGATCAACTTCTTACTCTCTTTTTCAAGGAGTCGATGCTCGCTGCCCGGCTTGAGCACTGTGTCAAAGAGATCAATACCCACTGATCCTGCTCCCGGACGCTTTGACCCGGTTGCTTTGGAATGAAGTAATTGGAATACACCTAATCCGATGAGAATCAGAACGAGCCCAGGCAGACTGAGGGCGAAGAGTGCGATCATGGTCTAAGTTTACCGCTCTCTTGCATCTTCGCGTCCTTGTCGATCCAATCGTCGCAACTAGCGAATAGACGCTGGGAGGACATCCTTTTCGGGGACATTGGTGGTACGTTGAAGATAATGTGTAGGAGGAAGTGAATGCACTATTGGGTCTGGCTTGCAGTGGCAGGCGGATTTCTGGTCATTGAAATTCTGACCATGAGTTTGATATTCCTCTCCTTTTCTTTGGCGGCCCTCATAGGTGCAATAGCGGCAACGGTTTGGAGCGATTCGCCAGTGCAATGGATTGGATTTGCCATTGCCGCTGTGCTTTCTCTAGCTGTTCTTCGCCCGGTTGTGCGCAAATATCTATTTAAGAAATCCAGCGGAAGCAAGACCGGGATGGATGCACTTATTCACGCTGAAGCAAAGACAATTTCAGCCGTCACTCAAGATGGAGGGTCGATCCGCCTTCGTAACGAAGTATGGACGGCGCGTTCGTTGGCTGGAACCATTCCAGAGGATTCATCGGTCACCGTTATTCGTATTGATGGGGCAGTGGCAGTCGTAGCGCCAAAAATTTCTGGCCATAACGTTTAGGAGAGAAGATATGAATGTGAATATTGCTCTTGCCGTCCTACTTGTCATTGCAGTAGTTATCGTAATAAGTGCGATTAAAATTATTCCTCAGGCAAGTGCGGGAATTGTTGAAAGGCTCGGCAAATACCACAGCACACTAGAACCAGGACTTAATTTAATTTTTCCAGGAATTGACCGCCTTCGCCCGCTAGTTGATTTACGCGAAAAGGTCGTCTCTTTCCCGCCCCAACCGGTGATTACAGAAGACAACTTAGTTGTAAGCATTGACACCGTAATATATTTTCAAGTTACAAATGCCAAGTCTGCGACCTATGAGATAGAAAACTACATTCAAGGTATTGAACAGTTGGTAGTTACGACTCTCCGTAACTCAGTTGGAAGTCTTGACTTGGAAGAGGCGCTTACTTCTCGAGATCACATTAACGCGATTCTGCGCGGAGTGCTCGATGAAGCGACGAGCAAATGGGGAGTAAGAGTAAATCGTGTTGAAATCAAGGCAATTGAACCACCACCGAGTGTTCAAGAATCTATGGAAAAGCAGATGCGCGCGGATCGGGATAAGCGTGCAGCAATTCTCACCGCAGAAGGCGAGAAGCAGAGCCAGATTTTGAGTGCAGAGGGCGCCAGGCAGGCCGATATTTTGCGCGCAGAGGGTGAAGCTCAGGCTGCTGTCATACGCGCAGAGGGTGAAGCCACTGCAATTGGGAAGGTATTTAAGGCTATCCATGACGGGGATGCTGATGAAAAGGTACTTGCATATAAGTATCTTGAGCAGTTATCAGTCATTGCAAATGGGACTGCAAGCAAAGTTTGGGTGATCCCTGCGGAACTCTCTGCAACGGCAAGCACTATTGCTCAAGCATTCAAGCCTTAACCAGTAGGACCTACTTCGTTTTTCGCTTAAGAGTCAATGACCCTGCCGTGAGCAGAGCGACGAGAAAGAGGGCGATGTAGAGCAGGTCTGGTCCAATAGAGTCCGTTCCGCTGATGACGATCGTTGTCGCATCCACTGCGTAGGTGAGGGGCAATATGTCAGAGATCCACTGGAAGAGTACGGGCATGCTTTCACGTGGAGCGAGAAGTCCGCTGAGAAGCAGTTGAGGGAACAAGACCGCTGGAAGGAATTGAACTGCCTGGAACTCTGTTTTTGCGAATGAGCTGACAAAGAGACCGATTGCCATGCCAAGTAGGGCGTCAAGAATTGCCACAACAATGAGCATTGCTTGCGAACCTGCAATCGTAAGGCCCAGCGGACCAAGTGCAACGGTGGATACCACGACGGCCTGAACTAATGCAGCGATTCCAAAAGCCGTCGCGTATCCCAGAATGAATTCAAGGCGAGAGATCGGCAAGATGAGAAGTCTCTCTAGAGTTCCTGATGTGCGTTCGCGAAGCGTGGCGACACTTGTAATGAGGAACATAACCAGCATCGGGAATACACCGAGGAGCGAACCCGCTACCCGTTGAAATACTTGGGGCTGATCTTGATAGACGTATTTTAAAATGGTCATCAGTAGGCAGGGAGCTAGAATCATGAGTGCAATGGTGCGCGGGTCATGACTAAGTTGCGAAAGAATCCGCCGTGAAGTGGCCCAAATTCGCTTAATGCTCATATTTTCTCCACCAACGAAATAAAGACATCCTCCATCTCGTCCTTGCCCGTCTCTGTTTTCAAACCTTGCGGTGTACCCGATGCGAGCACTTTCCCATCGCGCAAGAGAAAGAGAATGTCGCAACGATCTGCTTCATCCATAACATGACTGCTGATCAATAAAGTCTTTCCTTGGTCGGCTAATCGATGAAATAGGTCCCACAGATCTCTTCTTAGGACGGGATCCAATCCAACTGTTGGTTCGTCAAGAATCAGTAATTCAGGCTTTCCGAGTAGGGCCGTGGCAAGGGCAAGGCGTGCTCTTTCACCGCCAGAGAGGGATGCAGCAATTTGTTTGCGATTCTTCCGCAGATCGACAAGATCAATGACTTCCTTTACGGAGATCTCAGAATCCCCTAAGAGGCGAGCGAAGTAGTGAAGATTTTCCAAACAAGTGAGATCTGAATAGATACTTGCACTCTGTGTGAAATATCCAATTCGGGTACGCAAATCTTTTGCACCAGCGGGTTGCCCAAGCACTGTAATTGTTCCGGCTTGTGTCTGTTGGACTCCTACAATGCTTCGAAAAATTGTAGTTTTGCCGCTACCGCTTGGACCGAGGATGCCGGCAATGATCCCTGGCCCAACGTTCATGTTGAGATTGGGGATGATCGTCTTTTTGTCACGCACGACTTTGAGATTAAGAATGCTCACGCTTTCGGACACCCGTTTAGGTTACTCCGGTGTTGGTAGTAAATGACGATTAATGCGTGAGCCCTACATTTTCATGTAGAAAGGATTTAACGGTAAAATTTTGAAGCGCGCCGATATTGATCGGGCCAATCCACATGGACTCCGAGTTGTTCCGCGGCATTAAGTGGCCACCTGGGGTTACGAAGCATTTCCCTCGCCAGCATCACGGCATCGGCTTTTCCAGAGTCAAGGATCTCCTGGGCTTGTTCGGCGCTGGTGATCATCCCAACGGCAGAGGTGAGGATGTCAGCTTCTTCCTTGATCGCTGCGGCAAATGGAACTTGATAATTGGGGCCGAACGGAATCTTTGCACCGTGAACCAAACCTCCGGATGAAACATCAATGAGATCCACACCCAGTTTCTTCAATACTTTCGAAAGTAAAATCGATTGTTCGATATCCCACCCGCCCTCTACCCAATCGGTGGCGGATATCCTCACAAAAAGGGGAACGCCTGCGGGAATCGATGCCCGTACCTTTTCCGTCACTTCTCGAAGAAAGCGCGTCCTACCCTCAAAATCGCCGCCGTATTCGTCAATCCTCAGATTGGTGAGAGGCGAGAGGAATTGGTGGAGAAGGTATCCATGAGCAGAGTGCAATTCAATAACATCAAAGCCGACTTCAATTGCTCGTCGTGCCCCTTGGACAAATGCATTGACTAGCTCCGAAATTTCATAGAGGGAGAGTTCGCGAGGAGCAGGCATTCCATGGAATGCGACCGGACTCGCGGAGACAGTTTGCCAACCACCCTCACTTTTGTCAGCAATATGATGATCGTCCCAAGGACGCATGGTGGATGCCTTTCGACCTGCGTGCGCCAACTGGATTCCAATAGTGCGATTCATTGCATGCGCGAAATCGACCATGGGTCCAAAGGCTTCCGCCTGTTTATCCGTCCAAATTCCTGGACACCCAATAGAAATTCTTCCCTCGGGGACCACACCCGTCGCCTCGACAAAGATTAAACCGGCACCTCCAGTTGCAAGTGCCCCAAGATGAACCTGATGCCATTCGCCAACGATTCCGTTTATTGCTGAGTACTGACACATTGGACTGACCCAAACCCGGTTCGCAATGGTG
>JBAZYI010000098.1:0-5034 GCA_041659345.1 Candidatus Nanopelagicaceae bacterium
GACTCTAACGATTCAACCAACAAGGCAATTGCGCTCTACTTGAAGCAGATCAAATACAAGGCCGGTAAGTACACAGTCAAGTTAAAGGTCTACGACGACGCGACTGCTGCCAAGGGTGGTTGGGATGATGCCAAGTGCGCAGCCAATGCCCAGGCGCACGTGGCAAACAAGACTGAGGTCGCTGTCATGGGTACCTATAACTCAGGCTGCGCAATGATTATTGTGCCAATTCTAAATCAAGCACCTGGTGGGGCGATGACCATGGTCTCCAACGCCAACACTCATCCAGGACTTACCAAGACTTGGGACCCCGGTCAGCCAGGCGTCTTCTATCCAACTGGCAAGCGTAACTACGCACGCGTGTGCACGACTGATGATGTTCAGGGTGCTGCTGCAGCGCAGTTTGCCAAGTCAATTGGCATCAAGAGTGTTTATGTCTTGAACGATACCCAGACCTACGGTCAAGGTGTCGCGCAGGCATTCACAACTGAAGCCAAGAAGCAGGGCCTCACTGTCCTTTCAAGTGGCGCATATGGCGAAGGCTGGGATGCAAAGCAGTCTTCATACGAAGCGCTTTTCACAAAGGTCAAGGCTCTCAATCCCGACATGGTCTACATAGGCGGAATCTTCGACAATAACGGGGGACAGCTCGTGAAGGACAAGTTCAAGGTCCTCGGAGATAACACTGTTGTTAAGATGATGGCTCCAGATGGATTTACGGGCTATCCAGACTTCAACTCCATGCCAGAAGCTGATGGTGCATATCTCTCCTTCGCCGGGCTTTCAACTGAACTTCTGCTCAAGAACTCACCAAATGGTGCAGGAGCCAAGTTCATCAAAGCCTACAAGGCGGCATATAAGAAGGATCCAGTCGGTTCATATCCAATCTACGGAGTAGCTGCGGTTCAAGTTATCTTGGCGGCAATTGCGAAATCAGATGGAACTCGAAAGGGCGTTACCAAAGCTATCTTCTCCGGCAAGGGAATAACTATTCCTGCTGGGTTGTCGGTACTTGGGAAAGCTCTCGCCATTAATCCAAAGACCGGCGACACATCGGCTAAGGACATTACCATCGAGCAAGTTAAGGGTGGAGAAGAGACAACCGTTAAGGCTTGGACAGTTAAGTAGTCCAAAGTCTTGCGTCGCATTAAGGAAATGGGGCGGGCGTGTATCGCCCGCCCCATTTACCCTTATTTTGGATTAGTCAACTCTTAGATTGTGGCTGAAGTTCAGTATTACTATTAATAGCTCAATGCAAGTATTTTAGAGGAGAATGCGTGTCAATTTTAGGCAGTGGCTATCAGGCGCGACTTGAGCGTCGCAGATTATTTGAACTCTCACTGAGTTCGATTGCGACTCTCGGGATTCTTTTCTGGCTGGGGATCAATTTTGCGAAGTCGCCCTCTCAATTCTTTCAAGCATCGCTCATTGGTTTGAGCAATGGCGTTCTTTATGGGTTAATTGCACTGGGTTACACACTTGTCTATGGCATAATTGAATTGATTAATTTCGCGCACGGTGACCTTTTTATGTTGAGCGCGGTCTTTTCGGCAAACTTTATTTCGATCTGGTTTAATAAGGATTCATCCGGCCCGAGCGGATGGGCCGTCTTTCTGGCATGTCTCTTATTTGTCATGATTTTTGCGGCCACGATAAATGTTGGAATAGAGCGATTTGCCTACCGCCGTCTGCGTAGGGCTCCGAAACTTGCACCTTTGATCACGGCCGTGGGGGTCTCCTTTGTTTTGCAGTTCATCGGTCTTCGCTGGAACGGATCTGGCCCCAAGACCTGGAACAGCGTTTTACCCGCTGGAAACTTGATGATTGCCAATGTACGCATCCCTTACACAACCTTGATTTCGTTCGCGATAACTGCTCCCCTACTGCTTTTGATGTCATGGATCGTGACCCGAACCCGCCAGGGCAAGGCCATGCGAGCAACCGCCCAAGATCAAGATGCGGCACGCCTCATGGGAATCAACGTTGACCGGACTATTTCATTCACCTTCGCATTAGGTGGAGCACTTGCTGGAGCTGCGGGACTTCTTTTCCAACAAACACGTGGACTTACGAGTTACAACTTGGGTTACCAGCTTGGCCTTATTGCATTTACGTCGGCGGTTATGGGCGGAATCGGCAATCTTCAAGGTGCCGTTCTGGGGGCATTGCTGATTGGATTAGTGCAGGGCCTTAATGACGGACTTCCGATCGGCCTCGGGCAACAATGGTCGCAGACAGTCGTATTTTCCATCCTAATTCTCCTCATGGCTTTTAGACCGACTGGTCTGCTGGGTAAAGCCGTTACCGAGAAGGTGTGATGAAGATGATGACCCTGAAAAAATCGGAACGAAAGCCGAAAGCACTCAAGCAGAGTGCGAGTCATAAGAAGTGGACCGTAGGTTTTCTCACTGTTGCTCTCATCATTTGGATCTTCTACACCTATATCATGTACAGATTGCCCGATGGCCCTCAGATGGTTTTCCAAAACTGGCTGCCTCCAACCACCGTCAACGAAGCAATGGTCTGGGTGATTTGCGCACTGGGTTTGAATATAGTTGTTGGATACGCTGGATTGCTCGATCTTGGTTTTGTGGCCTTCTGGGCCATTGGCGGCTATAGCGCGGGCTGGTTTATGTCCGCATTCTTTAGGCAAGTGAATTTTCATTTCTTCTCACCTAAAAGTTCAGCAGAACTACCTGGGATTCACATTTCCTTCTGGTTTGTGCTTGGAATAGGCGGTCTGATTTGCGCTGTCTTTGGAATCATCATCGGAGCCCCCACGTTGCGGCTCAAGAGTGATTACCTGGCACTAGTGACGCTGGGTTTTGGCGAGATCATTCCGCAAGTTTTCACCAACGGAGAGAATATTGCGGGCTTCAATTTATCCAATGGCACTAAGGGAATTTCACCGGTCGATAACATTGGAGTGCCCGGAAAAGTCCTAGGACCCTTTGACTTCAGTTGGAAGTTTGCAATCTTCGTCTTTCTGACCGCCGTGATGGTCTTTATCTCCTTACGTCTACGTAAGGGCCGCCTCGGCCGTGCATGGCTGGCGATCCGCGAAGATGAGTTGGCGGCCAGTATGATGGGCGTTCCGCTGATGTCGACCAAATTGGCAGCGTATGCGGTCGGCGCTTTCAGCGGTGGCGTAGGCGGAGTCGCCTTTGCCACGCATGTAAATGGCGTATTCGCTGATCGATTCAATTTCTCAATTTCAATAATTTTGCTCGCCATGGTGGTTCTTGGTGGAATGGGCAATGTCTGGGGAGTGATGGTGGGCGCCCTTCTTATCGCCTGGGTTAACTCGACGGGTTTGCCAGCGTTTGGAGATTTAGTCAATAGCACTTTCAAAACCAATATTAACTTTCCTTCCTATAACTTCTTACTCTTTGGTGGAGTACTGATATTGATGATGCTCTTTAAGCGCGAAGGCATGATCCCTGAATCTCGATTGAAGGCAATTTTGCATGAAGCGGATGACACGACGTCCAATGTTGGAGGAGCTCACTGATGAGTAGCGTGTTATCTGCGGAGAACATCATTGTGCAATTTGGCGGCTTGATGGCAGTCAATAATGTCTCGTTTGATATCCCTACTGGAAAGATCGTGAGTTTGATCGGCCCTAACGGTGCAGGAAAGACGACTTTTTTCAATGTTCTAACTGGGCTCTATAAACCTACTAGCGGTAACGTGATTTATGATGGGATTGATATCACTGCGAGAAAGCCCCACAAGATCGCGGCAGGGGGAGTCGCTCGCACATTCCAGAATATTCGCCTGTTTGGATTGATGACTGCCGAGGAGAATGTCATGGTCGCCATGCATTCCCATCTCAAAGCAGGAATTGTCGCAACAATTCTTGGTACACCACGGCAGCGACGAGAAGAAAAATTGGCGCGCGAAGAGGCTCGTGCACTTCTGGATTTTGTGGGAATCGGCAAATGGGCGGAAGAGTACGCTCGAAACCTCTCGTACGGCGACCAACGCAGACTTGAAGTTGCCCGAGCTCTTGCCCTCAAACCGAAGGTTCTTCTGCTTGATGAGCCAACAGCGGGAATGAATCCGCAAGAATCTATGACCTTCATTAACTTTGTCTACCGAGTCCGTGACGAACAGAACGTCTCGATCCTTCTCATCGAGCATGACATGAGTGTCGTCATGACCGTCTCTGAGAGAGTTACGGTATTGGATCAAGGTGAGAAAATTGCCGAAGGTTCACCTGCTGAAATCAAATCGAATCAGCGGGTTATTGAAGCCTACCTAGGCAAAGCAAAGGGAGAGAAGGCATGAGCGCTCTTCTGGAAGTCAACGATCTAAAAGTTGCATACGGTTCGATTATGGCTGTTAAGGGAGTTTCACTTGTAGTCAACGAGGGCGAAATTGTCACCTTGATTGGGTCCAATGGCGCAGGTAAATCCACGACACTGCGGACAATTTCCGGGCTGCTCAAGCCCAAGGGAGGAACAATCCTCTTTCGGGGAGAGCACATTGAAGGCAGACCAGGACATGAGATTGTTGCGAAAGGTTTATGCCAATCTCCCGAGGGTCGCAGAATCTTTCCGCGTATGTCAGTTCGTGAAAATTTGGACTTGGGTGCTTTCCTCCGTACAGATAAGGATGGTATTGAAGCCGATCGTGAGAGAGTCCTCGAACTCTTCCCTCGTCTACGTGAGCGCTACGAGCAGAAGGGCGGCACCATGTCCGGTGGCGAGCAGCAGATGCTTGCAGTTGCGCGAGCTCTTATGGGTGCTCCCAAGCTTCTCTTGCTTGACGAACCATCCATGGGACTGGCTCCCGTATTGGTAGATATGATCTTTGAAACGATTGTAAAAATTCGAGAACAAGGAATTACGATTCTGCTCATTGAGCAGAATGCTGCCGCCGCGCTTGATGTCGCTGATCGGGCGTACGTCCTTGAATCTGGAAAGATTAAGATGACTGGGCTCGCATCTGACCTAGCAAAGGACGAAGCGGTAACCAAGGCATACCTGGGCGGATAGTTAGCGTTGGGCCAAGATCAAGCAAGTAATGCGA
>JBAZYI010000099.1:0-5020 GCA_041659345.1 Candidatus Nanopelagicaceae bacterium
AAGCCCTGTTTTAGTACCGAAGGACCCGGGTTCGATTCCCGGCACCTCCACTTAGACCACGTACGTGCTTCTTGGCACACCGCAAAGATATTTCACCCAGGGGTTATTTCACCCAGGGCAAACTCATATTTCTCTCAGGATCAAACTTCATTCTCTGCGTGGACAACTCTTCGCAAACCCAATTTCTCCTTCCGCCTGCATCTGCGAAATCTCTGTGGTTCTTCACAACCGTGTAATGAATGCAATTTTCGTAGCGTTCTAATAGGTAGGGCAGGAGGGGAGTAGTCGGAGAAGACCTGGATTAATCTGTTGATTCGCAGGTTGATTTGTGTCTCAGCAACTATTTTCTCTCTTGTTCCAGATTTAGGGTTGGACTCTGTAGGTAGAGGTGGATTCCCCAATGAAATCCAGCGCGGAGTCCAACCCTAAGTTCAATCTTTCAGAGTTTCTTTGTCGGAGTCCATTTTTGGAATGCTGGCAAAAGCCTGGGAATAAGGAAATGGTTGTAACGAGGGACCCTCTCACTTCGTTCTACTGCATAGGACTAACGAGAGGGAAAAATGAATATCAAAAGAAAGACTTTGGTGCTAAGCACCGTGGGGGCCTTCGCCCTCTCCTATGCAATTGTGGGTTCCAGTGCCTTCGCCGACACGGACGCGGCGCCAGTTCCATCCGTACCTTCGGCCACTGCTCCGATAACGCCTACAGCAACACCTTTGGTCTCTCCTATTCAAGCTCCAGCCGGTCTCACTCCTCCTTCAACTGGTATTACTCAGAATGGTGAAGACGATGATTTCGACGATCTCTCAGATGATGCCGACGAAGTTGGCGAATATGACGACGACGAAATCTCAGGCGATGATTCAGATGATCAATTGACCATGAGTATCACCGTTGGCGATATCAATCAGAGTAGGGACACTGAAGATGATATGGGCGAGGACGATTAGTCGTTCGGGCATGTAAATCGCACATAGTTTTAGGGTTGGGCTTGGCACGTATAGGTGAATCCCCTATTAATTCATCTCGGGTCCAACTCTAACTTTTTGCTCTGTTGGCTGGATTGATTCCGATATGACTCGGATTCGTGCAATTACTCGTTAAGGGTCCGCGCTTTGAATTCCCTCTTGAGCGCCAACAGCGATATAACTACACCCGCCACTCCCATGATCCGCGGGAATAGAGCAAGATTAGAAATCGCAAATTGCAGTGCCGTTATAGTGCCCCAGAGTGCGAAAAGAGTGACACCTAGCCTTCTGGCAAGCAACCCATTTCTTGTATGAACTCGCACGTAAGTGAGTCCATAGGCGATTGGGCCACTCAATACTGCGGAGAGCAGCAGAATCGTTACGAGTACTGCGAGGGATTCCATTAATGATTTCCTGTCGTGGGGCACAGGTCGTGCACCAGGGAAACACCCATGAGGTCGTTTTTGGCCATCGTGCTGGCGCGGGAGGCGTTTGAGCCATGCACTGGCGAGACACTCATGAGGCTATCCGCGAGAAGAGTGCCATGTCGATCTGAGTTCCATCATCGCTCGTGATCTTCTTGCGCATGACGCCTTCGTGCTCGAAGCCTGCGGAAATAAGTAGTGCTTGTGAGGCGATGTTATCGGTATCTACGAGAGCTTCAATTCTTCGAAACCCAATTGTCGAAAAACCATATTCGCTGATTAATTTTGCTGCGGTTGTACCAATACCTTCTCCTCGTGCGCGTGCGGCAATCCAATATCCCAGTTCTGCACTGTGGTTGTGCAGGCTAATGGTATGAAAGGAAATTACTCCGCAAAATTTCTCCTCCTCAGCATGTCCTTTTGTAATCGTAAATAGGAGTTCTCTCTTTTGCTGGAAATGCCCTGGCGCCTGCTCTCGAATGAACGAAGTGGCATGTGTCATTGTGTAGGGAGAGGGCACAGTGGTGAAACGAGGAATCAAAGGGTCTTGGCACGCTTCGTAGATGCTTAATATGTCTTTCTCTTGGGTTGGACGAAGTGCTATGAGTCCATGTTGGAGAGTCGGAATCTCATTCGGCCACCAGATCATGACTGCAGTATTCCCTAGAGTCTCTGAGAGAGGGTGCAATAAGTATTGAGAAATCAGTCAGACCCTCCTTGGATACCGCGGATGTGAGGTGGTTCGGATACCGCGGGTATGTGGCGCTTTGGATACCGCGGATGTGAGGTGGTTTGGATACCGCGGATGTGAGGTGGTTCGGATACCGCGGGTATGTGGCGCTTTGGATACCGCGGGTATGTGGCGCTTACTAGACGGCTGCCTGAGTAGCGTGCGAGTTTGGGGTGGAGCTGATTACACCGCTTCTTGGATACTGCGAGCGGGAACGGTGTACTGCTTTCCATGCGGCGAAGTCCATAGACAAGACCCATCCATCTCGCTTTTAAGTTGCCAACCCCCATGTGTTTTGAGTCGATGATGTCGCCTACAGAGTGCGCCTAGATTCTGAACAGAAGTTCCACCGCCACTTTCCCAACTTTGTGCATGGTCAAGATCGCCCGAACGGGCCGGAGCTCGGCAACCAGGGAAACGACAGGTTCGATCTCGAGCAAGCAAGAAATCGACCAGCGCCTGAGGTGGTTCGTAACTTTCGCGTCCGAAATCCAGGAGCGCACCAGTGGTCGGGTCGGTGATGAACCGTCTCCATTTCCCTTCAGCCGCAAGTGTTCGAGCAAGGGAGGCAGGGATAGCTCCGTAGCCCGCGAGTTGTCCAGGGTTCTCGGCCAATCCCATGAGTGTAGGTAGGTCAACAGTGACGTTTATAGTTATTGGCCGTCGATGTTGGCGCACCTCCGAAGTTTTCTCGGCAAGGATCCAAGCGGCAATGGAAGTCAGAGCATCGGCTCTCTTCATATCCATGCTTCGCCCATCGTGTTGAGATCCAGATTCATTGTCTCGGGCAATACCATCCACGCGACTTATCGTCGAACTATTTTCATCGGATTCGAGAAGAACGAAACTCTCAATAGCCGACATCACCAACTGTGCATCCTCGGCGGGAAGTAATGCAACAATCGTCGACATTCCGTCACTCTCGCGATAGCACGATACTCGCCTGGTATCTCGTGCCGATGTGACAGCATTTTCAAAATCTTCCGGAGCAAATTTGGCTAGAGTCGAGCGAACCTTATTCGCAACCTGCGAAGGAGTGTGGAACTCGGCGTGCGAGAGGGCTTTCTCTTCGATGATGTGAATTGCCAAAGGTGCGAGGCCATCACGGATGGCAGAAGCGGTTTCACGCGCGATCACTGTCGCATGGGCCGGAGAGATTTCGCCTGTCGAAAGAGCGGAACAAGTATTTGGCAGATGATTAACGAGAGTGCGTGCTATATCAATTCGACTTTGAGCCGTTGATCCTGAGAGTCGAAGTGCGGTTGCTACATCTTCGCGTTCTGCCTCATCCACACCGCCCCAGAGATCATCTGCTCGTGATGGCTCGTCTCCTGCAACGGCAACGATCGCACGTTGCATGGCCGCCTGTAACCAACTGGTTTGGCGCTCTAGTGCCGCCAAGTAATCAATACGTTCTGATTGAGAGAGCGTAAATGGATCGATTTCGAGAATTGCGGCCAGGACACTGATGCCGGGAGTTTGGTGGAGTAATTGGGCAATTTTCGACCATTCGTTCTCATCAATGACAGGACTCTTCTCCACCGAATATTTACTGGCGGTTCTTTTGAGAATTCCCGAGGTCATGAGTACAGGGTTCTAGAAGGTACCGACAAATTTTTCGGGTTATCCCCAGTTGGGATTTACAACTGTAAGAATAAGAAACGAGGGGGTGTGGGTGTACTAGTTCTCTATTAAGTGAGTTGGGGCGTTGTGCACCGCAGGAATAGTGCCCAGTTTGCCCTTCTGGAAGTCCTCAAACGCCTGCAGAACTTCGGCCCTAGTGTTCATCACAAAAGGCCCCATCCAAGCAACTGGCTCCTTAATCGGTAGTCCACCAAGAATGAAGAGATCCATCTCCGGCGAGCGACTCTCCTGCACATCGGCAGCGCGCATGACGATTGAATCGCCCTCACTGAAAACGGCGAGTTGACCCATCTGCACAGGTCGTCCTTCTTCTCCGGCATACCCAGCTCCGGCAAGTGTGTAGACCAGCGCGTTGTAATCCTTGCGCCATGGCAGACGAAGTTCGGCGCCAGGTTGCACGGTCGCATGCACCAAAGTTATTGGCGTATATGTCGAACCCGGACCCTGATGACTATCTACCTCTCCGGCGATCACGCGAATCAGCGCGCCACCATCGGCGGAAGAGAGCAGTGCAACGTCACTGGCACGAAGATCTTGATAAGCAGGTGGTGACCACTTCTTTGCAGCAGGAAGATTGACCCAGAGTTGAAATCCATGGAATAACCCGCCACTCATCACCAAACTCTCTGGTGGAGATTCGATGTGAAGAATTCCCGCACCGGCGGTCATCCATTGAGTGTCGCCGTTGGTGATTGTTCCTCCGCCGCCATTGTTATCTTTGTGGTCAAAAATTCCATCAATTATGTAAGTAACAGTCTCGAATCCGCGGTGTGGGTGCCATGGAGTTCCCTTCGGCTCACCTGGCGCATACTCAACTTCGCCCATCTGATCCAAGTGAACGAACGGATCAAGCAGCGCCATATCAACACCGGCAAACGCACGACGGACCGGAAAGCCTTCGCCTTCATATCCGGAAGGAGCCGTGGTGATGCTCTTTACTCGACGGGCCCGCAGCGATGTATTCGCGCTGATGCGTGGAAGGACGGTGATGTCCTTGACTGTTACGGCTGGCATTTCACTCTCCCTTGATCTGCTGCCCCAATAGTAGTTGAAAGTTCAACTATCTGCAACTCGATTCTCTGAACCCCAAGGATCAGCCAGGGCTCAGAAAACATGCTTCGTCGACTGGAAAAGATTACGTCTCCTACGCATGCTCTTCTTCGCCCTTGGGTTGGCTGCGGGTGAGCAACTCGAGAAGTTCACGAGCCGACGTAATCTTTTCAGTCGGCTGTGCGCTTCTGAGGGGCGACCGA
>JBAZYI010000100.1:0-4983 GCA_041659345.1 Candidatus Nanopelagicaceae bacterium
AGTGGTGGCCCTTGAGAATCATCTTGAGCATTCGAATATTGAGGGCAATGAATCGCCAACTCTGGAATATCACGTTCTTCCGATGGGCGAGCGTTTCAGCGGTCGGCATAGGAGCCTTTGCGATATCTCTCGCTGCGTCATCCATGGCTATCTACTCCTCCACTGACTTTTGCATTTATTCGGGTATCAAAAACCAACCAGGGCGAGCTTTGGCTTTATAGATGAACATGACGTGTAAGAGGTATTTAATCCAGTGCCCCGCCAGACCAATTTCCCCGAAGGTATCAGTTTTCATTCTGCCGCTGTCCGGAAACCTCTGATAATCCGGGACAACTGGATACATCGTCATCGTTGCCGCGGTTCCGTTTCTCATTCCAGATCCAGCTGAGGCGATACACGCAGCTGCCATGTTTGCCATGGAGGCAACGTGCGCCGGAGCAGAGACACCCTTGGTGATTCTGTCAGCGATCGTGAGTGCAGCCGTCTTTCCCATCACACCCGATGGCATGCCCGTACGAGGAGGAGACGGGGCGATTAAAATCCCGTTAACACTCTTCCGTGGTTCAGAAATTTGATGCGGTGGGGCAAACGCTATCCCCACAGCGAAAATATTGGAGTAGAGGGGCGATTGATATGTTCGCGGCCAATCCTCAGCTCGCCATTCTTCATACTGTTTTGGCGTGTAATTCGCATCTACTTTCATGAATCCATTTGGCGCAAAGAGTTCGCTGGTGATTTCTTCGCCCGCCTTATTAAAGGCCTTAAAGTCAACACCGCGGAAAGGTGGCAACAACATGGCGAAATCGAAGTTCAAGGTATTTTTGGATCCATCCAACTGTTCGTAATAAATAGTGCCCGCTTCGATTCTTTCGACATGCGCCTGCACTATCGCTTTTACCTCCCTTTCGCGAAAGAGAGATTCAGTCCAGAGCTTGCTGGTAGTTTCGAAACCAGCTTGGGTGAAAGTCATTCCACCAACACCAAAATCGCCCAATTCATATTCGTTTGTGAGGTAAATGACTTCCGCCAAGTCACGTACTCCTGCTTCTCGCAGTTCGTGCTCTACATTGAATGTGTATTCGAAAGCCGCTCCTTCGCATGTGCACGTTCCGTGCCCGACGCCGATAACAAGGGTCTGCTTCTCTCCATTTTTCAAATGCGTAATTACCTCTTTAAGACGAGTTGCGGCCTCCAATGCATGAGCCGGGGTACAGACCGAGACAGTATGTCCATCGGGACCAAGTCCTGGCGTCGCGGCGAAATTCAATTTTGGCCCGGTGGCATTGATCAGATAGTCATACTCAATCTTCGCTCTTTCACCGATTCGTTGAGGATCGGTATAACTGATTTCAACAAAGCCTTTCGAATGTTCCGGATCGCCTTCGGGATAGATAGCCGTTCCAAGTGCTTGATGGAACTTAATCCCCTTGCGACGATAGATCGGTGCCAGCAGGAATGTCACTTGTTTCTCAGTCATCTTCCCGACACCCACCCAAATATTGGAAGGAATCCAGTTCCATTTGGAATTGGGCGAGACGACAACTATCTCGTGTTCTTTGTTGAGCATCCGTCGTAAATGTAAAGCCGCGGTATGTCCAGATATCCCGGCACCCATTATTACTACTGTTGCCATGACGCGACTCCCTATTGAACATCTCCACTTTCAGTGTAGACCGCTCGCAAAGAGTTCGACTAGACACTTACCAGCTATTTACTAGGCAAAACTTAAGAATAGTTTCTGTAGTCTTGCAATGATTACCTCAGTGTCCGCTTCTTCATTTTCAATACATTCCTTCAAACTTGCTGATATGAGCGTGATGGCCGCAGTATTTATCGCCTTTCCTACGGCCGACATCTGCGTCACGACATCTTCGCAACTGCGACCTTCCTCAAGCATCCGAATAATCGCACCCATTTGACCGTGAGCTCTCTTCAAACGTTTGGTAATGGCGGCCAACTGCTCCTCGTTTTCGAGGGTGTGGGCAGGGCCGATCTCAGATTTCTTGGCCACTTTTTCTCCCTACCTGGTGGCGATACTTCGCGTCTCGCCTAGAGGCGATGATACCCACAGGGGTATGTCGAATCTAGCCAGAAAATTTCGTCACAATTAAGTGTTGTCACTCCTTCGAGAACTAGCCGAGGGCTCCTACGAGAAGAATGATTGGTAATCCACCCATGTGGTGGGGTGGTCGTTCCTAGTTACTTACTCTCCGAAGCGACGAGGCATTCACGGCCACCAGATCCGGGCGCGAGGGCCACAGCCAATTGGTGTGGCTCTCGCGTATTCTTCTCCTCTGAATATCGGGCAATTACATCTCTCACATCTCATGTCGGGCGCACCTGATCCGTCCTATACGCTGACCGAGTGAATGAAGAGACCCGAACCCTGCCCGTCATCATTCAAGGCGGCATGGGTATAGCCGTCTCCTCATGGCAGCTCGCTCGCGCAGTCTCGCAAAAGGGCCAGTTAGGCGTGGTCTCCGGAACTGCCATTGATGCCGTCATTGCCCGTCGTCTGCAAGAAGGGGATCAAGGTGGTCATGTAAGCCGTGCCCTCGCAGCGTTTCCAATACCCGAAATTTCCAAGCGCGTTCACGACAAATATTTTCGTCCTGAGGGCAGAGGCGATGCGCCGTTCATCCCCGTTCCAAAGTTAAGTCTTCGCCCTTCCTCTGATGCGTTGGAACTCTGGGTTGTATCAAACTTTGTAGAAGTATGGCTCGCGAAAGAAGGCCATGATGGCCTAGTCGGAATTAACTATCTTGAGAAGATTCAGATGGCCACACCGAGTGCTGCCTACGGGGCAATGCTTGCGGGAGTGGATTACGTACTCATGGGCGCAGGGATTCCTTCCGAAATACCACATCTGCTCACTCAACTTGCTAATCACAATGTAGGCGCGATAAATGTTCACGTGGATGGAGGAACAACCGCGTATAAAGAAACTTTTGAGCCAAGAAAATTTACTGATGTGAAACTTCCGCCACTTTATAGGCCAAAATTCCTGGCAATCATCTCGGCTCATGTTCTAGCAACTTATTTGGCCAAGGACGAAGTGACTAGACCTGATGGTTTCGTGATCGAAGGATTCACAGCAGGCGGACATAATGCTCCACCTCGTGGAGCGATGGTTCTCGATGATGATGGCCAACCAGTTTTCGGCCCCCGTGATGAAGCGGATATTTCCAAGGTTGCAAAAGTCGGACTTCCTTATTGGTTGGCGGGAGGTCACTCGACACCAGAGCAGGTGAGAGCCGCGCTAGAAACGGGTGCCGCGGGCGTTCAAGTTGGGACTATTTTCTCCCTTGCAAAAGAATCTGGACTCCAAAGTGAACTCCGCAACGAACTACTGGAAAGTCTCGCAGCCGGCGATCTCATAGTCCGCACTGATCCGCTCGGGTCACCCACGGGATTCCCGTTTAAGGTCGCAACCCTCCCCGAGACTCTTTCCGACCGAGCATTGTATGAATCTCGTCCTCGACTCTGCGATCTTGGATACCTCCGCGTTCCCTATGAGAGGTCCCCAGGGGTAGTTGGATATCGGTGCGCCTCTGAGCCAGAGCACGTATTCATCCGCAAAGGTGGAGAGCCGGAAGAGTTGGTCAATCGAAAATGCCTCTGCAATGCGCTCATGGCCAATATCGGCCTGGGTCAAACCCGAGCAGATGGATACGTAGAACTGCCGCTCATCACAATGGGCTCGGATCTGACTGGAGCACACGAACTCCTAGAAGCCTTCCCCGGTGGGTGGAATGCCACCCAGGCTGTTGATTACCTCTTGAAAGCAGACGTTTAAAAGAGCAGTATGCCTACAGGCTCACTTTGGAGGCGCGATGAAGATCAGCTCACTGATTGCTGGCAAACGAGTGGAAACTATCTCTCCCAGCGCATCTGTTCATGATTTAGTAAATGCCTTAAATATCCATCATGTGGGCGCATTGGTCGTGTCGCCAGATGGCAGAAAGATTGAAGGAATTGTTTCCGAACGTGATGTTGTCCGCGCAATGCCAGGCAAGTTGGATCAGCTCATTGGAATGCACGTTCGGGATTTGATGACAGTAGAAGTTGTCACGTGCAAGAGCGATGCGACAGTCGCAGACTTGATGAAGATCATGACTGAAATGCGTATCCGACACGTTCCAGTTGTTGATGAAGATGACAATGTCATCTCGATCATTTCAATTGGCGATGTTGTAAAAGCGCACATTTCCGAATTGGATACCGAGCGGAAAGCTTTACGCGATTACGTTAACTCCTAATAGTAATCGGAATTTTGCATCGGGGTTTTTCACGACAAATCGCTTCTCTTTAGTGCACTACTCCTTGCTATGTTTCTTAAAACGGATCCAGATAATTATTGCAACAAGAAAAAGTACCCCAAGAAGGATTCGTGATTGGTACTGCTTCCAAAAATTAATCTCCTCACCGTCGGCAATTTCCTGGGTTGATGCAATTGAAGATGCAATTGAAGATGCAATTGAAGATGAAGATAGCGTGGGAGACGGGCTGACCACAGCCGTCACTGTTGGCGACGATTCAACTGAAAATTGGTATGAACCTTCAACGGGATGGCCATCCTCCGAGACAATTCGCCAATCCACTGTAAATGTCCCGCCTTTGTCGCTCGGATCGAGGCTGGCAGAGAGAAAACGCCCCGAAATTGAGGAATCCGACCTATCTATCTGAACTCCATCGGGATCTTTGACCACCATTACATTGGTCTGCGCATCACCTAGTGTCAAAAGATTTTCCCCAAATTCAAGCTTCACCTCAGTGGGCAGAGCAGTGAGGCGGGCGCCACTCTTGGGAGTGGAAGAAACAAGCCCAGCATGAGCAAATGCCAAGGGCAGTGGCAGGCCAATCCAGAGAATGAGAACTACTAATAGCGTGGTTCGAGTTCGTTTCATGTGCGAAAGTTACTCTCTTACCAATGCTTCTGCACCGCAACTTCTATGCCTACATTGGTATGAGTTCTACCTCATA
>JBAZYI010000101.1:0-4891 GCA_041659345.1 Candidatus Nanopelagicaceae bacterium
GCAACCGTCTCTCGAGTATTGAATAAATCTGCCGACGTCGACCCAGCCCTTGTTTCTCGCGTCATGAATGCGGTCGAGAGGCTTAAATACAAACCAAATCTGACTGCGCGCGGTCTGCGCACGCAATTGACTCCCGTGATTGCGCTGATCATTTCGGATATCGAGAACCCATTTTTCACCTCCGTCTGTCGCGGAGTCGAGGATGTGGCAAGTAGTGCTGGATATTCGGTGATGCTCTGCAATGCAGATGGCGATCTTGCCAAGGAGCAGGAGTACATCTCGATGCTCTCATCCCAAAATGTATCTGGTGTAATTATTAGTCCGGCTTCATATGACTCGACCGACGTCACGCCATTGGCTGAGCGAGGGATCAACATCCTGACTATTGATCGCGAACTTCCCTTTGAATGTGATGCGGTTCGTATCAACAACCAGCTTGGCTCGCGGATAGCGACCCAACACTTGCTCTCCTCAGGCGCTCGCCGGGTTGCCTGCATTACAGGTCCTCGATTCGCAAGTACGGCGCGAGACCGCTTGGCGGGATATGTCGAAGCTCTAGAAGCAGCAGGCCTGGCAGTTGATCCAGAACTTCTTCTATACGCGGATTTCAAGGATGAAGGTGGATATCACGCGGTCAGTCTTTTACTAGAAATGGAGGATCCGCCGGATGCGATTTTCGTAACGAATAATCGCATGACAACGGGCGCTTTGCATGCGCTCAAAGAATTCGATATCTCGATTCCTGACGAGGTCAGCCTGGTCGGCTTTGATGATTTGCCGTGGGCAGACATCGTCAGCCCGGGTGTCACGACGGTGCGTCAACCAACCTATGAAATGGGCACTGCAGCGGCAAGAAGATTGATTGAACGCCTTGAGGGTGATGACTCTGCGCCGCAGACAATTGTTTTTGATCCAGAATTGATTGTGCGCGCGAGTTCGGTGAAGACCCGGACTATTCGACAACCTTTGAAACGCAAATCTGTCTAACTAATTAATGCGCAGAAATACCAAAACCCCGAGAAATTAATCTCGGGGTTTTAGTTTTGTAACTCTTGGGTAGAGCGAATCACGATCCTGACTGAACGAGGGAATATTATCATGAACTGGTTCAAGATTTCGTGAATGTTGAAACGTTTTTTGGTAACTCTCCGTTACGACGTGACACAAAGATTTACACAGAGAATTCAATTTCATAAATATCGCGTTCTTTACTCAACTATTTTTCCCACGTGCCCCTGTAGCCCAACAGATAGGGCCTTCTTCATGGGCGAAAATAGGCATTTGGCAAGCAACTTAGTACCGTGAGTTTCGGTTAACACTTGCACATACTAAAACCCCGAGAAATTAATCTCGGGGTTTTGGTTTTGTAACTCTTTGGGTAGAACTTATGCAGTGGTAACGACACTTAGCGAATAATAGCACTTTGTCGATCTTGGAATCAATCGATATGTACAAAATTAAGGGTAACTCTGAGTGACATTGTTGTGGAATTGCATTTAAGTAGCACTAGGAACATCAAAGAGGAAGACTTAGGAACGAGCGAATTTCTGCAGCGCTGTGAAATCGTGGTTATCGGCGGCCTTAAGCGCTTGAATGTAGTTCCTCCGAGCATCCCCAGCTTCTCCGATTGTCGCGCTGCCCCAAGTGAATTCTTCTTCACCCAGGAGTTTTAGAAGTTTGTCGGTAACGAGTCGCGCATGGCGACCATTTCCATTGACAAAAGGATGTATCTGCACGAGCCGGTGATGGAAGCGAATCGCTATTTCATCATTTGGCCACCGAGACTCGCTCGTATCCGTAACCTGCATGAGAGTATCGGCGCACAGTGAGTCAAGTTGTGTAGAGATGTCCCACCAATTGACACCGATGTTTTTTCCACTTCGGCGGAATTTCTTTGCCCATTTCCAGACCTGGCCGAGCATTCTTCCGTGGATCGTTTTCAATTGTTTAGCGGTTAATAGTTGATCTATGCCCATACGAGACCGATCAAGCCAAATACTCGCTTGGAGAATATTGGCCTGTTCTGCCTCGTTTAACTCTGATCTCGAAGTTATTGCACTCGGGATCAATCCTTCTCTTTCTTCTTCCGTGAGGGGTGTGGAGCCAGGAGGCCCGTCAAAAATATCGCCCGCTATCATTTTGAATTGCGATTAGAGTTATTCGAATGCCAGACTTTAGATGAATTCTCCAATTCTTTTAGGAAGTTCAGGTAAACCGAATCGGTCAGTTCTGTAGATTGGTCTTCGAGTTTCATTGAATGCGAAACTTGCTGCACCTTCTCAGCGACGACTTTTTCGATTTGTCGGTGCAGAATATTTTCCAAACTTGTGTTCGGTACGAAGGCGTACACAAACGAACAATCCATGGCTTCTGCAGCGCGTTTGAGCGAATCCATTCCTGCCCTGCCTTCAGATTCTGAATCTTCGAGTGTGAGGACGGATTGACGTGCGATTCCTAGACGATCACCTAGATCTGCAGCGCTCATGCCTAGAGCTTCGCGGATGCTCTTGATCCAGCCCTGTTGGGGGATCGCGAACTCTTCCTTTTTAGGAAATTTTTTTAATCGGTTATCAAGTATCCGGCGGTTGCGGGCTCGATTTGCCTGGTTCATAGTCGCCACCCCTCATCTGACATACTAGAGTCTGCTTTTTAGAATTAAAAAAGCATAGCATAACCTGTCAAAAGGTGGCGAAGATCCCTCTCTACCCTTCCAGATTAGGGCCGATACCAAGGATTTTGCCTTAACTGTCTTTGCAGTCTGTATGTACAATGTACATACAGACTCGGGGGACACATGACGACAATGGATGCATCGAAGGATGCAAGGTTAACTTTTAGAGCGAGTGCCGCTCAGCGCATCCTTCTGGAGCGAGCAGCGCTGGCAAGGGATAAATCTCTCACTGAATTTGTTTTGGACGCGGCTTGCGTGGCCGCTGAGAATGCCCTTCTGGATCAAAGGCTATTTTTCGTCGGTAAAACGGATTTTTCCAAGTTTGAGAAGGCGCTCAATGCTCCTGCAAAGGTAAGTAAGGAATTGCGAGAACTACTTTCGCACTCTGCCCCTTGGGAGTGAAACTCAAACGCCCGATTTTGATAACGTCAGACTTGGATCTGACGAAATTCTCATCCGGCAAACCTGCGCTAGATGATTGGTTAAGAGATCATTCTTTACAGGCAGGCAATAGTGGCACAGCCAACACTTTCGCAGTTCTCAATGAGATTGCTGAGATAGTCGGCTACTACAGTCTTTCGATGGGAAGCATTTCTCAAGATGAAGCTACTGCCCGCATTAAAAAAGGGACTGGCCGCTATTCAATACCCGTTATTTTATTGGCTCGCTTGGCAGTAGATCAGAAATTCCAAGGGCAGGGTATTGGAAGAGCTTTACTTCGGGATGCGGTAATCAGGGGAGTAAATATTTCGCATGAAGTTGCGTTTCGCGCGATCATTACTCATCCGATTGATAATGATGCGGCAAATTTCTATCAAAAGTATGGATTTAAACCATCACCTATATCGCCACATCAGTTGGTGATCTTGGTTAAAGACGCTCGGAAAGCGTTAGGGATCAATGACGTGCCTAAATGAGTGGATTAACCAATACTTCGCAGCACCGCGGTGACCTTGCCCAAGATCTCACAGTCATCGCCGTTGATCGGTGCAAAGTTATCGTTGGCGGGCAGTAGCCAGATGTGGCCGTCTTTGCGTGAGAATGTTTTGACAGTTGCTTCTCCATCGATCATGGCAGCGACGATGTCGCCCTTTTCGCAACCCTTCTGTGATCGGATGACGACGTAGTCCCCGTCGCAGATAGCGGCATCGATCATGGATTCACCCACGACTTTAAGCATGAAGAGCTCGCCTTGGCCCACGATGGATTCCGGAAGCGGGTAGGTCTCCTCAATAACCTGCTGGGCCAAGATCGGACCACCAGCGGCAATACGGCCTATGAGCGGGACCATCCGAGTCTTATCGGCGGGGGCAATCTCGGAGGTTTCACCAGGCAGGAGTACTTCTAGGGCCCGTCCCCGAGTGGGGTCGCGGCGGATGAAGCCCTTCTTCTCGAGGGCTTGGAGCTGGTACTGGACCGAGGCAGGGGAGGCGAGGCCGGCGGCGGCACCGATTTCGCGCATGCTGGGCGGGTATCCGTTGGTCACGAGGGCTGCTTTGATCGCCTGGAGGATCTTGAACTGGCGAGTGGTCAGCCCGTGCTCATCGGCGGGACCATCCGGGAGTTCGGTGATGAGATCGTCAGGGTTACTCGTTTTAGCCATGGTTTGAGGGTAGAGGAAGTTCACCAGAAATTCAAACATCTGTTCGAATTTTTCTTGCCTTTTGTCAGTGGGGTGGAGTATAAATGTCCTATCGAACAGACGTTCGAAAAAGGAGTGAAGACCATGAGCGCAATCGCACTGCAGCATCCGTCCCTACCGCGTTTGGGCCTCAATAGACGCGGTCGGTTGGCGCGGTTCCTCGTGGTGCTTTCTCTGACGGTAGTACTGGGCGCCGGTTTCGCCATGAAGGCGGGTGCCGGTGATTCCGTGAATCCTTCTCCTGCCTCTTATGTGACTGTGGTGGTGGCCCCGGGTGAGTCTCTCTGGTCGATCGCAACTGATGCCGCGGGTAGCGGGGATCTGCGTGCGATGGTCGATGAAATTATGTCGGCGAATTCGCTTACGACACCGGATGTGGCCGCGGGCCAGGTGTTGCGAGTTCCGGCTTAATTCTTTCTTGCATCTCTCTCATCTGTTAGCCTTGAGGTATGGTCGCTAAGGTAAAGGCTAAGAAAAAAACTCCTGTTGTTCAATCTGCGGTTAAAACCCGCAAGGGGCGTACGACGACCACTCGATTGAGTTCTAAAAATCAAGTGACATTGCCGGTGGAGATTATT
>JBAZYI010000102.1:0-4673 GCA_041659345.1 Candidatus Nanopelagicaceae bacterium
CCTGCGCGCGAGGTAGATACATGATTAATCCATTGGTGTACCCAAGCACGAAGGTATGCGCAAACGGAGATTTTGACTGTACCTCCAATCCAGTTTCAAAAAATGTTTCAGTATTCATTCCAACGATCGCAATATCGCCAATGCGAAATGCTTGGACCTTAAATTCCCGAGTTGGATTTCCATCCTTGACTGCCTCCACGAGTGACTGCGCCCATGCGAGATACTTCTTTGCCGCTCTGACTTCCCATGCCAGCATATCGCGCGAGAGCCGATCATCAATCTCTTTAGTCCACTTCGTGACAAGTTCTTCGGCATATTCCATTGTGGGAAGCGGGCTAAAAGTGAAATGGACAATCTCCTCT
Source organism: Candidatus Nanopelagicaceae bacterium (assembly GCA_041659345.1). Classification (GTDB taxonomy): domain Bacteria; phylum Actinomycetota; class Actinomycetes; order Nanopelagicales; family Nanopelagicaceae; genus QYPT01. The sequence continues at coordinate 363 of JBAZYI010000102.1, forward strand.
GTACTTGCGAGTTCTACCGTCGGATGGTCCGTTCTGTCGTGCCATGGCTTAAAAAGAATATTAGGAATATTGGTGAGTTCTACTCGTTCACTTTGATACTTGTTGCTTCGAATTCCGAGCGCTACGCGTAGTGCTTCGGCACCAAGGGCAGATCCAACTCGAAAGTTGGTGTCAGAGCAATCCTCTTCATACCCAATTCCGACTTGAGGATTTAGATTGCCGCCGCAACCTTGCATAAAGAGAACTACTCCACCGATTGTATCTTCGACAATTTTTCGGGCAGGTCCGGGAAAATCGGCCGAAAGCGCTGTCGCACGTGCTCCGACGACGACTGGATGGCAGGAGTATCTAAAGAGTGTGGCGATGGCATTTCCGTTGAGATCGTCGACGCGGATCACGCCGACACTTCTGTCTGTTGGATGCTCGGGAACTTCACCCAATATATCCTGAGTGCCGTTCCATTCCCGCCGATAGATATTGATGTCGCTCTCGCCCCATGCTGCTTCAATGCGAGCAGGTTTCAGCGATTGCATTGCACTGACGGCGCACTGTGCGGTTCGCATTCTCATGTAGGTGGTGTAATCCTCCATGAGTCTCATCTGTTCGGGGGAGTCAGAACTTCGTTGCCAATCCAGAGAGGATGGCGAACTATGGTTGTGACTTATGTTGATCATGACATTGGAAACAGGAAGGTTGATTGCTTCCGCCACTATCGTTCTAAGAGCTAAACCCTCTGCATTGCTCATCATGCCTAAATCGCATGTCAGTAGGGCCAAGGTGGTACCGCCCGATTGGAGGACGAGCGCACTCATGTAGATATCACTTTCAATCGACTCAATAGGTCCACCAAATAGGCGTAAGCCACCCTTACTTACCCCCATCTTCGGGTTGATAGTGAGGGTGGCTGCCCCAGCCACTAGTCCAGTGGCAGACATCTATGCAGTTCGTTTCTTTCGGGCGGCTGCGCCAAGTGCGCCTGGTATTGAAGCCAATAGTTCTTTGGTGTATTCCTCGTATGGATTGTTGAAGATGGTTTCGGTATCTCCAGATTCAACAAAGACGCCGTCTTTCATAACATAAACGCGCTGTGTGAGATACCGGATAACTCCGAGATCGTGCGACACGAGCACGATGGCGAGGCCCTGGGTGAGAAGACCGTGGAAAAGGTTGAGCAGTTGTGCTTGCGCGCTCTGATCAATTGCTGAGGTTGGCTCATCCGCAAGGAGAACCGATGGATTCGCGGAAAGGGCACGTGCAACACTTACTCTCTGACGTTGACCACCCGATAACTGCCGTGGTTTCTTGAATGCATCAAGTTGGGCGATCCCCATTCGTTTCAGTAGTTCAAGAGCTTTTGTTTCAGCTTCTTTCTTGTCGCATTTGTTATGAATGCGAACCGCTTCTGCAACTGCACTCAGCGCCGTCATTTGCGGATTGAGACTGGCATATGGATCCTGGAAAACCATCTGAACTTGGCGCCTCGCCTCGCCGATGTAAGACTTGTTTCCCTTGTAAACGGGTTTTCCGTTAAAAAATACCTGTCCAGAAGTAGGTGGTTGTAGACCAGCCAGAACACGGGCGAGTGTTGATTTGCCACTTCCAGATTCGCCAACAATGCCTAATGGTTCACCTGGTGCAAGAGTTAGGGATACATTCTTGACTGCTTCCACTTTGTGAACGCCCGATCCAAAGGTGACACTTACATCTCTTGCTTCAATAATGCTCTCACTCATCGTGCGCCCTCCAATAATTCTGTGTGTAAGCAGGCACTCTGATGCGAACCGCGTTCCCCGAAGAGAGGGGGGTGGTGTTCTCCGCTAGAGCAGTCACTCTGTCGGTAAATACACCGTTGCGCAAAACGGCAGCCCGGTGGCCATTCGCCTACTGAAGGAGCGTTCCCGAGGATCGTCACCAATTCGCTTCCAGGCTCTGCGATATCAATCCTTGATTGATTTAGTGCAATCGTGTACGGATGGCGCGGGTTGGCGAGTTCGGAGACCGAACCAACTTCAACCGTCGCGCCCGCATGCATTACAACGACGCGATCGCAGACGTCATCAATAAGTGCAAGATCATGTGAAATCAAAATGATAGACGTGCCGAATTCTCCACGAATTTCCTTGAGAAGTTCCATGATCTGTGACTGGACGGTCACATCGAGTCCTGTAGTGGGCTCATCAGCAATGAGGAGTTTCGGTTCACTAGCGAGTGCGCAAGCGATCATGACGCGCTGTCTCATTCCCCCAGAGAGTTGATTGGGGTACTGCTTGAGGACAGTGTCGATCCGTCTGATTTTTACGAGATCGAGTAGTCGCTTGGATTGCTCCGCAATCGATCCCTTTGCCTCGCTCTTCTTAAGAGCCTCCGCCAATTGAGCTTGAATCGTGAGAACAGGATTGGGACCGGCAAGGGCGCTTTGAGGTACGTACCCTATTGCCTTGCCACGCAGTTTCTTCCATTGAGATTCAGGTGCGTGGGCAAGATCTTCGCCTTCGAAAAGGACTTGACCACCGAATACTTTGGCCCCACGACGTTCCAATGTACCGATCATGCTTCGACAGACCATCGTCTTGCCTGAGCCTGACTCGCCCACGATCCCGAGCATTTCGCCATAGCCAATATCGAAGTTTGCATTATCAACAATGATAAGTGTTTCTCGACGGGGATGGGGAATGCCGATTTTGAGATCGATGATTTCAAGAAGCTTCTTCGCATTCATTTTGTATTCGTCTCCCGTAATCTGCGTTGCAGTCCCTCAGCCACAAATGCCACGGCGATACCCGCCCAGCACAGTGCAAGTCCCGGAAAAATTGTTGGCCACCATGCGACGGAAAGGATTTGTGTTCCGTCCTTGATCATTGCTCCCCATTCCGCTTGCGGAGGAGGGGTCCCCATTCCTAGGAATGAGAGGGCGGCCACAGCAATAATCACGATAATGAAATCGCTGAGCGCATATGCACGCGTCTCAGAAGAGACATTTGGAATAATGTGCTTGAAAAGAATTCGAACCTTTGAAAAACCAAGAATTCGTGCAGCTTCGACGTATCCCTGCTGATTGACGACGACGGCTCTCGTTCGAGCGATACGCGCGTATCGAGCCCAGTTTACGAGTGAAAGCGCGAGGATGATGCTCGGGACACCGGGTCCAATAAATGCAATCAACGCGATCACGAATATGAGGAATGGGAAAGCATTGATTCCGTCAATGATGGATCCCGCGAGGGAGTTTATTCTTTTATTTCTTGAAATTCCCAGGAGCGTTCCAAGGATTGTCCCGATTATAAGTGGGATGGAGACTCCAATAATGGCAGTACCTAAATCGATGAAGACAGCGTCGAAAACTCGCGTGAAGACATCTCTGCCCAGCAGATCTGTTCCAAAATAGTTGGTATGACTGGGCGGCGAGAGGGGAATGCCACCCGGTTCGTTTGGATCGTACTTGCTCAACCACGGGATGAGTCCTCCTGCAGCGATCATGATAATAATCATCGAGAAACCGAAATAAAGGCCAAAAGATCCTTCCCGCATTCTCTTTATGCGTTTGACCTGCTTCTCTAGTGATGTCGTTGTCATGAAAGTGTCACCCGTCGATCTAGTAGATATCCAAGAAGGTCGCCTATGAAGCTAAAGAAGACGACTATCAGTCCAAAGATCATCACAATGCCTTGGACAATCGGATAATCGCGAGTATCTACGGCAGTAATCAATTCTCGGCCAATACCTGGCAGCGAGAAGATAGTCTCCATGATTACGGTTCCGCCAATCATTACGCCGATCATGTAACTCAGCAGCACAACTGTCGGTGCAAGAGAAGGGCGAAGGAGATAGGACCAGTAGAAACGAATTCTTCCTACACCGCGGATTACGCCGGTTTCGACAAATTCTTCGTCAAGTGTGTCCATCAAGGAACTATGGAGAACGCGAGAAAGAACAGGGACGAGCGAACCGCAATTCACGAGAGCTGGCAGCCAGAGATAGTGAAGGTTCGCCGGGAAACTTCCTTCATAGCCTGCGGCTGGAGCCCAATTTAACCGAATACCAAAGACTAAGAGGCCTACGACTGCTAGAAAGAAGCCTGGCAGCGCGAGGGAGACTGAAGTGAATGCGCGAAAAAAGTACGTTGTAAATTGATTCTTGCTCTGTGCGACAAAGAGAGCGATCGGGATGGCTAAGAGAACGCCGAGACCAATTGAGAGAGCAATGATCATGAGCGTCACTGGAAGGTGAGTGCCGACTACCTCACTCACCGAACGACCTGAGAAATATGAAAAGCCGAGATCTCCTCGGAAAACGCCAATCAGATAATGATAG
>JBAZYI010000103.1:0-4597 GCA_041659345.1 Candidatus Nanopelagicaceae bacterium
TCCGCGTTCGTTTGCCGATCTCATTGCGCGTAATCCATCGCTTGGCCAGATCGAAATCGTCGAGATCGAACAAGGCGCAACATCAATATGGAAGATGCTCTCAGCAGAACCGCCGATCGCAAGCCTTATGGCTTGCTTAATCACCCCATTGTGGCACACAACAACAATTCGCTTGCCTGGATATTTGGCAACGAGAGTGTCAATGGCCTCGTCGACTCTCCACCCCAGTTCGTCATACGATTCTCCGCCAGGCGGCACATACGCCGATGAAGCAAGCCAGGCTTGGTATTCAATCGGGTAGGTATTGGTCACTTCATCAATGGACATTCCATCCCAGAGTCCGAAACCGCACTCGTACCAAGCCTCATCAAAAATAATTGGCAGGTTGACCTTGGAAGCAATCACTTCGGCAGTCTCCTTGGTTCGCTGCAGAGGTGACGCAACCAAAACTTCAGGTTCCAGTTTTACAATTTCATTTGCTAAGGCCAGAGCCTGGGCCTTCCCTTCGGGAGTTAAAGGCGGATTCAATTTGCCACTGCCCGAGAATTTACGATCTGGTGTCAGGATCGTTTCGCCGTGACGCACAAAATAAATCATCGTTGGCACCTCTGGCATACGAAGACGCTCAGTTAAGAAATTGACTTGTTGGGTTTTCTTTCCTCCACGCTCATCGAGTGCACGATTGGCAAGTCGATCAGCGTGAGCATTTTCTTCACGCGGAATCCAGGTATAAGAAACTAGAGTTGGAGAGTGCACTGATCGCGCCTCCAGAGCAAGGGCGCGCATATCTGCGTGCTTGATCTGCCATCGACCGGACATTTGTTCAACAACTAATTTGCTGTCCATGCGAACTTCAATGGTGGCCTCAGAATCGAGCAAATGTATTGCGGTAAGGCCCGCGACCAATCCGCTGTACTCCGCCACATTATTGGTGGCAATGCCAATGAAGTCATAAAGCTCTTGGAGGACAATACGACCTTCATGAATTACTGCGCCATATCCCGCAGGACCTGGATTTCCTCGAGATCCGCCATCTGCAGTCATTACAAAATGGCGTGCCATTAATTTGCTCCGCGCACCAAAATACAGCGGCACTCTTCGCATCGGACAACCTCATCCGAGGCCAGAGTTTTCATTCGTCCGAGTTCGACACTATTGATGGCCAAGTGGCAACCATCGCATCTTCCTTCACGTAGGGCAGCTGCCCCCGTTCCGGTACTACTTCGAATCTTTTCGTAAAGATCGAGAAGCGCCACATCCACACTCGCTGCCGTGGCCTCTCGTTCCGAAATTATTGATGCGATTTCATCTTCGATGGAAGATGATGCTGAGTTCTTTCTTGCAGTAATTTCATTGTTTGCAGTATTTAAACTCTCTTCTTCCATCTTTAATTCTTCAAGACGCGCTTTAATTGAATCGATGCGAAGCATGATCTCCAATTCAACTTCTTCCAATTCAGAACGGCGAGCGCTTAGCGTCTCAATCTCATGCTGCAATTTCTCTAATTCCTTGGGCGCCGCACTTCCTTCAGAGAGGCGCTTCTCGTCTCGTTCGAGCCTGACTACCACTTGCTCTACATCAGCTTCCGCACGTAATAGTTCGCGCTTTACGTCGCTGATCTGTGTCTGCGCGGCGACTTCGAGGTCTCGCACGACGGCTAAACGTTGGGTACAGGCCAATAACTCGGCGATCTCTGCAAGTGAGGCGAGCTTGTTGCGAAGAATCGCAACCTGAAAATCCATTCGCTGAATATCAAGTATCTGAAGTTGATCACTTGGGGAGGCTTTCATCAATCTCCTACCCTCCACTTTTGTTACTGGTGGGCGCTGAGGGTTTCGAACCCCCGACATCCTCGGTGTAAACGAGGCGCTCTACCACTGAGCTAAGCACCCTGACGGTCAGCAGATTCTACTGGATTAGCACCCGTTGACCGAATTGCCCATCGAATTCTCGCATTCAAAGGGCGTCAATCGCAGTTTTATAGTCCAGAGTGCTCCTGGCATCGCCCATAACGTTGACTACCTGCCAGCGAAGAATCCCTGATTTGTCGATAATAAATGTCCCTCTTATAGAACATCCTCGGGCTGCGTTGAAAACGCCGTAGGCCATAGATGCTTCACCATGCGGCCAGAAGTCACTCAAAACTGGGAAATTGTATCCTTGCGCCTGCGCGAAGGATCTCTGCGAAAAGATGGAGTCGCAAGAGATAGCAAGCAACTGCACGTCATCATTTTGAAATGCATTCAAATCATCCCGAATTTCGCAGAGTTCGCCAGTGCATGTTCCGGTAAATGAGAATGGATAAAAGAGCAGAACGACATTCTTCTTATCGCGAAATGAAGTCAGTGACACTTTCACGCCGTGCTGATCGGATAATGCGAAATCTGGAGCCCGGCTCCCAATAGCAAGACTTCTAGAATTTTGAGACATGCAGAGAACTTATCTCTTAGAAGCCTTCCGTGCCACTAATCGTGTCGCCGACCAATCCGGGGCAACGGAAAATGACGATGTTTGACTTAGCCCCGCAGTCGGCGCCGCGTCTTGAATATCACTTGGTTCAACATGATTAGGTCTGCCAACTTTCGGCGTGATAACCCAGATCGGGCCACCGTCAGTTAAATATGCAAGGGCATCGACCAATTCGTCGACCAGATCGCTTCCATCATCTCTCCACCAGAGCAGAACGGCATCAACAACTTCTTGCACATGACCGCCAATAAATTGATTCCCCGTGAATTTGATAACGTCCTGGCGAAGCGTTTCATCACAGTCATCGCCATATCCGGATTCAAGAATAAGAAAACCTGGCTCAAATCCCAATCTTTCTGCCATTGTCCCCGAGGGGGTATTCACCAACGCCGTCCTTTCTCACACCTCCACGAAAGCGCAGAAAATCTGCACTTTGGCAATATTGGCCCCGACGGCCAAGTGATAAGTCCACCCAAGAGTTGGCCTATGCGCAAGACTATTTAGCCGTTTTTTCGCCATTTTTTCGCGGAGAAATCTCCCGCCTCTATGTAATTTTCTCGCATTTTGGCCTCAATGTGACGGGAGGCACCTAAAGAGGGAAAGATAGGGGCATGAGCGAAATATTTGATACGCCCGATCAGGTCATCGACCAACTTGTTGATACCGATCCCCAGGAAACCGCTGAATGGCACGCCTCCTTCGACTCCGCTCTTGAACACGCCGGCCCCGTCCGAGCCCGTTACCTCATGCTGAGTCTGCTTAAGCGAGCACGAGAAAAAAATGTCGGTCTTCCTTATCTGCGAACTACTGACTACATCAACACCATCCCCCCAGAGCGCGAGCCTGCCTTCCCAGGGGATGAGGCAGTAGAAAAGCGGATCCGCGCCGCGATTCGTTGGAACGCGGCAATGTTGGTTCAGCGTGCACAGCGTCCAGGTGTTGGAGTCGGTGGACACATTTCGACGTATGCCTCATCAGCAGCTCTTTATGAAGTGGGATTCAATCACTTCTTCCGCGGCAAAGATCACCCAGGTGGTGGGGATCAAATTTACTTCCAGGGACATGCCAGTCCTGGAATGTATGCACGCGCCTTTATCGAAGGACGATTGAGCGAAACCCAATTGGATGGATTCCGCCAGGAGCTTTCACATGAAGGCGGAGGGCTCTCTTCGTATCCGCATCCTCGATTGATGCCAGAGTTCTGGGAATTCCCAACCGTCTCTATGGGCCTTGGACCATTGAACGCGATTTATCAAGCACGTTTTAATCGCTATATGCACAACCGTGGCATCAAAGACACCAGTCAGCAGAATGTTTGGGCATACCTGGGCGATGGTGAGATGGACGAGCCAGAAAGTCTTGGTGCAATTGGACTCGCAGCGCGCGAAGGACTGGACAACCTGACTTTCGTCATCAATTGCAACTTGCAACGACTAGACGGACCAGTTCGTGGCAACGGAAAGATCATCCAAGAACTTGAATCCATCTTTGGTGGAGCCGGTTGGAACGTCATCAAAGTTGTCTGGGGCCGAGAGTGGGATCCACTATTGGCCCAAGATAGAGAAGGCGCACTCGTCCAACTCATGAATCAAACTCCGGATGGGGACTACCAAACTTTCAAAGCAGAAAGTGGCGCGTACGTACGTGAGCACTTCTTTGGGCGCGATCCCCGCACGGCCGCAATGGTCGCCGATTGGTCCGACGAGCAAGTGTGGGGACTTAAGCGCGGGGGCCACGACTATCGAAAGCTCTACGCCGCCTATAGCGAAGCGGTCAACCACAAAGGGCGCCCAACGGTCATTCTTGCAAAGACCATCAAGGGCTGGACTCTCGGATCAAGTTTCGAAGGTCGCAATTCAACACACCAGATGAAGAAAATGAAGCTGGAAGACATTATGACTTTCCGCGATCGCCTTCAGATTCCCATTTCAGATGAGCAACTTGAGGTGAAATTACCTCCTTATTACAAACCAGCAGAGAATTCCGAAGAGAACCAGTATTTGCTTGAGCGCCGACGAGCTCTCGGTGGTTCTATCCCTCGCCGTCGCACACAGTCCCGACCACTGCCGCAACCAGCCGATTCCGTTTACGAATCAGCACGACGTGGTTCTGGAGCGCAAGAAGTTGC
>JBAZYI010000104.1:0-4574 GCA_041659345.1 Candidatus Nanopelagicaceae bacterium
AGAGAAACACCTAACGCCAATCACGATTTACAAGAACCAAGAGATGGTCCTCGACGTCAAAGAGCAATCCGTTGGTGTGCATTCCTGTAGAAACCTTGATGGCGGCACTGGGGGTTATGTCGGCGCGGTGCCACTGACGGCGACCGCGGCAGTCATGGTGTATGTGAAACACGAGCCATATCCGACGACGCAAACTCCTTCCAACTTCGTGACACTCGCACGGATGCCCGGCACCGGCTGGACGGTTGTCGCCGAAGGCACGGGGCCATGAGGTCACACCTCAGTCAGTAAAGCGGCTTGTGTGCTACCTGTCGAGAACATTCTGGGAAGGCGAATAACCCTCACCCTTTTTGCGTTTTGCAATACCGCTGAGCGCTTCGAGGACGACGCGATTGGCCAGTATTGCTGTGATATCTGCGCTGTCATACGGTGGAGAAACTTCAACGATGTCTATACCGACTATTGGAAGTTCTAGACATATCCGACGTACTGCCTCAAGTAATTCGCGACTTGTCATTCCACCTGGTTCTGGCGTTCCGGTGCCAGGTGCCATCCCCGGGTCAACAACATCAATATCAATGGAAAGGAATACTCCGTCGCACTCATCTAGGAGACGATCAAAAGACTCATCCAAGACCGTGTTCATTCCGCGGTTATGAATCTCTGTCATCTCGTACGAGCGCATTCCTTGGTCACGCATCCAATCGAGAGTCTCAGGTTCCGGCCAGTATCCACGTAGACCTACCTGCAAGAATCGATCACCTCGCACTGCGCCGGATTCGATTAGTCTGCGCATAGGTGTTCCGTGTCCAACGAGTGCGCCGAATTGCGTATCGCCCGTGTCAGCGTGGGCATCAAAGTGAATCATTGAGATCTTACCCATGCCTCGATGCCGTGCAATTCCTGCAACATCAGCGGAGGCAATGGAATGGTCTCCCCCGAGAATGACCGGGATTTTCCCTGCTCGGGAAATCTTCTCTGTGGCATCTGCCAGTACGGCAAGAGAGGCGACAAGATCGCCTCCAGGCATAAGAAGGTCGCCGGCATCTTTCACTTTCAGTTCTTTGAGCGCATCCACGCGAAGCGTGAGATGGGGGCGTTCGCCATCATGCGGTAGGTAATCGCCTCCACGAATGGCTTGCGGCCCAAATTTGGTGCCAGAGCGGTGCGATGTACCGCTATCTATGGGTGCGCCAATGATGATGACATCGGAATCGGCGAAGGTTTCTGGTTTGTCCAGGTCGCATGCAGGGATTCCAAGGAAGGTGAAATTTGGTCCGTACATATTTCCAATGTTGGTCACCCTAAAAGGGTAACGCATCTCCTAGGAATCGAAGCCCAGACCCAATCGGTCAAGGACTTTCAGCCAGATATTTCGCCGACCGTTCTTCTGGTCTGCTCTATTGATCGACCACTGTGTGATGCGAATAAACAAGTAACGGAACGGCTCTGGCGGGAATGGGAGTGGTTTCCGTCTGACCATCTTGAGTGCGGTTCGCTCAGTCTTCTGACCGTCCAATAAATCCAACATGGTTGCCGCTCCGAAACGAGTGGCAGCAACCCCAAGGCCTGTATATCCCATGACGTAGGCAATGCGACCTTTATGACCCCAGAACGGCGAGAATCGAGTGCAGGTATCTATCGCACCGCCCCAACTATGCGTGAACTGAATTCCTTCGAGTTGCGGGAACGTCTTGAGGAAGTGAGATGCGAGTGTTGCATATGTATCGGGACTGAATTCATACTCTTGTCTTACTTTTCCGCGGAAGTTATAGATCGCGTCATAGCCGCCCCAAAGAATGCCGCCGTCACTCGTCAATCTGTAATAGTGGAATTGATTGCCTGCATCTGAAATGCCTTCACGGTCTGCCCATCCAATACTCTCGCGCTGTTCGGGAGTGAGCGGTTCGGTAACGAGCTGATAGTCATACACCGGGATCACATATTTACGAGCACTTCGGACGAGTGATCTAAAAACATTGGTCGCGAGAGCTACTTTGGCAGCAGTGACTCTCCCATAGGCGGTGTGGAGAACGACACTCTCATCCGACTCCTCCAGCCAATCGACCTTTGAGTTCTCATAAATTTTCACACCAAGTGACACGCATGCCCGCTCCAGTCCCCATACGAGACGAGCAGGATCAACAAGGGCGGTTCCGTCATGGTCAAAAAGTGCGCCCTCATAAATGGGTGACTTAACTCGCGCTTGAATCTCTTCCTTATTCAGAAATTCAACGTTGTCGCCAAACTTATTTCGAAGTGCAGCCTCCTCGCGCATACCTTCGATCTGCCATGGAGCCACTGCCACTCGCAATTCTCCAGTGCGCTCCCAATCGCAATCAATCTGGTATCTCTCAATCGTCTCTTCAATAGCGTCGAGATTTTCACGTCCCAGTCTTTCAATGGTGGCAATCTCTTTTCGAAAGCGACTGTAGCCATTGAGAAAACCGTGCGTGAGGGAAGAATTGCAGAAGCCGCCGTTACGGCCGGAGGCGCCAGCGCCTGTTTCGCGCTGCTCCACAATGATTACTTCGCGATGCGGGTCTCTCTCTTTGGCCAAGAGAGCCGTCCACAATCCGGTGTATCCAGCCCCGACAATGCACAGATCCGTCGTGACATCGCCAATCAATGCAGAATGAGATTCGGGTTCGAGGGGATCTTCATCTAGCCAGTAGAGAACAGGTTGTACATCTTTTAAATGGCGCAGAACAAAGGGGTCGATGTCTGACATCGCGTTCCGGCAATCGCCGGACTCACCCCTTAACCTATTTCACAGTTGGCCCGGGTCCTCCGGAGTCCCACCCCAAGGCGCAGGCTTTCGTCAACCTGACGTTCGCCTTGGATACGTATGTAGGTTAGCGCACCTTTTTGCGGTTGACCAGTTGCCCCGCAATAACAATGAAAAGTGCAATGAAGAACATTGATGAACCAATCACGTTTGCTTGGGCAGGAATTCCACGTGCCGCAGAAACATAAACGAACTTGGGAAAGGTGGTCAATGTTCCTGAGTTGAAGTTGGTGATGATGAAATCGTCAAATGAAAGACTGAATGAAAGTAGTGCGGCACCCGCAATTCCTGGCATAACAAGCGGCAAAGTGATGCGGCGGAAGGTTTCAACTTCATTGGCATACAGGTCCATCGCCGCTTGCTCCAATCTTGGATCAAGACTCGCGATACGCGCCTTAACCGTCACCACCACGAAGGAAATGCAGAACATTACGTGCGCAATAACAGTCGGCCAGAAGCCGGGATTGATTCTAAAAGCCAAAAACATGGCGAGTAACGACGCACCCAGAACAACTTCAGGAGTTGCCATCGGGAGGAAGATAAGAAGATTTGTGGCTGAACGTCCCCTAAATCGGTGACGTCCGATCGCGAAGGCAATTAACGTACCCAATATGGTTGCCAAGGTCGTGGCAATAAGTCCGATCTTGATGGAGTTGCCAAGGGCAGAACACACTTCTGGTGCCCCACAAGGGTTTGTCCAATTGTGGAAGGTAAAACCGCGCCAGACAAGATTGCTCTTGTCTGCATCATTGAAGGAGAAGGCGAATGTGTAAACGATTGGGATGAAGAGATAGGTAAAACCGAAGACCGCATAAATTCGGATGAGATTTCGTCCGAACCATCGCGAGATACGGCGCCCCAGCGGCAGAGTTGGAATCGGTGCTTGGCTCATACTAATTCATCCGTTCCAGCTTTGCGTATGTAGATGGTCACGAGAATCAATATCGCCGCCATTAACATGAAAGAAAGTGAGGCGGCAGTTGGGTAATCGACAATCCTGAAGAATCGAGAATCAATCACGTTACCCAACATTGTCGTATTCGGATTGCCGAGAATCGCCGCATTTACATAGTCACCCGCTGCTGGGATAAATGTGAGAAGAGTGCCAGCAACCACACCTGGCATAGAAAGTGGCAAAGTGACTTTCCGGAAAGTTGTAAATGCATTTGCGTAAAGATCGTTCGATGCCTCGAGGGTGCGAGGATCGATCCGTTCCAATGAGGCATACAGAGGCAGAGTCATGAAGGGCAAGAAGTTGTAAGTCATACCCGTGACTACGGCCAACGCGCTTGCAGTAAGTGATGTCTGCGGACCGATGATATGGAGTGCTCTTAGGGTAGGTACGACAAACCCTTCCTCTCCCAGAATTTGCTTCCACGCGATAGTTCTGAGAAGAAAGGAAGTAAAGAACGGCGCGACCACAAGCACGAGAAGCATGTTCTTGTATTTTCCAGAACGGAAGGCGATGGCGTAGGCGAGAGGATACGAAATCGCCAAGGCGAGCAAAGTCGCCAAGGTGGCATAGATAAATGACCGACCGAATTGCTCACGACTCGCATTGAACGCGTCAATGTAGTTCGCAAACCTGAACGTCTGAACAAATTGCCCAGTATCACCCCCGACGACAGGCGTCTGAGTCGACGTGGCAGCAAGATTCATGATGGGCAGAACAAAAAAAGTGAAGAGCCAGAATAGACCCGGTGCTAATAGCAGGTACGGGAGTCGACCCTTCTTACCCGTGAACGAAGTTGCACGAGTCGCCATTGTCTGCAAATAAGCCATTACG
>JBAZYI010000105.1:0-4522 GCA_041659345.1 Candidatus Nanopelagicaceae bacterium
CAACTCTTTCGCAATGTGCGATGCCATTTTCAATTCTCATGCTTTTGACGTTTGTCACTATCGGACGGCCAAGGGCATGGGCTACACGGATATGAATTTGATATCCGGCACTATCGGCCGATTCTGCACCGAAGAGCAGAAGATCGAAATTAGTCTCTTCGGCCTTGATTGCCTCAACAAGAGCAGCTGCGGTGCCTTGTGGATCCCAGTCCTCTCCCTCTGTCTCTAGGAGAATTGCACGCGATGCACCGATAGCCAACTGTGAGCGGAGTTGTTCTTCCGCGTCCGTTGGTCCGAGTGTCAGGAGAGTGAGTGAACCACCCATCTGTTCGACCAATTGGACGCCAGCTTCAACCGCGTTCTCTTCGTGCGGGCTGATTCCAAATCCCAGGTGCTTGGTATCAATGTCACGAGAATCCGGAGTGAGGAGAAAAGTGCTACCCGCAAGAGGCACGCGCTTTAAGCAGACAAGTACATCCATTATGCAAGAACCCTTTCATTTTTCGGATCGAAGAGAGGTGTTGCACCAACACCGGCCACCGTCACTGGATAGTGTTCGCCAAGATACTCAACTAAGAACTTCGCCCCCATGAGAGCGAGGTGAGTTGGCAAATAAGCCATCAGAACGTGCTTACCAAGGGATGGGGCGGAACCCGCAGTCGTCACATAAGAGCGACGACCATGTGAATCAGCGATGGGACCGCCTGCAAGAGTCAAGATCGGTTCTTTGCCAAGCATGTAACGTTTTTCACCGGTAGATGAAGTGTGGTCATCAACTGTCAATGAGCAGAGAGTTGTGACTGGTGCTTCATCGCGATGTCGAAGATGAGCTGTCTTTCCGATGAAATCTTGCTCTTTGATTTTCGGAGTAGTCATTCCTGCCTCTGCAGCGTTGTACTCTGTTTCGAGTTCTGCGCCATAGGCACGGTAACTCTTCTCAATACGTCCGGTTGTTCCATAGACACCGATCCCTACCGGAATCATTGAGTGTGCTTTGCCAGCTTCCCAGATCAAGTCCCAGAGTTTTGCGCCCTGCTCGATAGGAACGTAGAGCTCCCAACCAAGTTCGCCAACGTAGGAAATTCTTGAAGCAAGTACCCGAAGCGGACCAGTCTCGATCACCCTGCAGGTGCTGAATTTGAACCCATCCTTCGACAAATCATCTCCGGTAATCGTGGAAAGGATCTCTCTTGCCTTTGGACCCCATACGCCAATGGTGGTGAAAGCCGAAGTGAGGTCAGTTATCTGGGCTGACCCATCGCTTGGAAGGTGATCAGCAAACCACTTCTTATCTGCCATGCCGTGTGCGCCGCCGGTGACGACTCGGAAGTGGCCATGTGCCAAACGCATAATGGTGAGGTCCGATTTGAATCCGCCGTTTTCACCCAGGACAGGCGTATAGACAACGCGACCCACTGCAACGTCCATCTGGCGCACAACCATTTTCTGAACGTGCGCAAGAGCTGACGGGCCAGTGATGTCGAAAATCGCAAATGCACTTAAATCAACTACACCAGCACTCTCACGCATCTGGAGGTGCTCTGCGTTGATGATGGGTGACCACCAACGCGATTCCCATTCAGAGGTTCGTGGCATTACTTGATCGCCAAATTTCGTGAGCAAATTAGAATTGGAGTTGTACCAGAATGGTCGCTCCCACCCGGCGGTCTCAAAAAATACTGCGTCCAATGCTTTCTCTTGATTGTAGAAAGGCGAGAGGCGGACATTGCGATTGCTCTCCCACTGCTCAGAAGGATGAACGATTCCGTAGGTCTTGTTAAAGCCCTCCGCTGTGCGTGCCTTCACATGGAAGGTCGTCTTCTGGTGTTCATGGAAGCGTGCAATATCGGATGAGTGGAGATCTATTTCAGATTGTCCCAGGACCATCCACTCAGCAACACTCTTACCGGTGCCTGGGCCTTCTTTCACCCACACCGCTGCCGCAGACCAGAGGCCCTTAACTTCAGGAGTCTCACCAAGAATTGGCATCCCATCTGGTGTGAGAGAAAGAATTCCATTAATGGCATATTTCTCGCGGACATTCTCATCGCCAATGATTGACGGCATGAGTTCAAGTGAGTGCTCATCTTGAATATCAAAATCATTCTGCGTAAACGGGAATTCTGTAGGAGAAAGTGCCGCGGTTGCGTTGGAGGGAATGTCTTCAGGTGTATAAAGAATTGGGCGGTGAGCATATGAGCCGACTTCAAGCCCAGTGCCGTGCTGGCGCTCGTACATGTTGGTATCCATGTCGCGGATGATTGGCCATTCAATATCACCGCGCGAATCGGCGAAGAAAGGCACAGGCCCGATATCTTTCATCTGATGCACTGCTGGAGTCAGCGGAATTGACGCCCCGGCCATCTTCGCCAACTTCGGACTCCAGCAACCCGTTGCAATAACCACATACTCTGCTTCGATATCGCCGTGATCAGTCCGCACTCGCTTGATGCGGCCTTCCTCAACATCCATACCCAGCACCTCAATATTTGCGAAACTCTGTAAGGCACCCATTTCAATCGCCTTTTCGCGCATCAAAGTTCCGGCGCGGAGTGAGTCAACAACTCCGACACTTGGCGTGTAAAAGCCTCCAAGAATGACCGTCTCGTCAATATATGGAACGAGCTCCTTCACCTCAGCAGGTGTCACAATCCGGGAATTCTCGATCCCCCATGATTTTCCGGAAGAAACTCGTCGTTGGAGTTCCTGCATGCGCTCAGGTGTTCGGGCAACTTCGATGCCGCCGCATTCGGTGAAGGTGCCAAGTTCCTTATACTGACGGACACTGTCGCTGGTGATCGCGGTCATTTCCTTGGAATGATCGACCGGGAAAATGAAGTTGGATGCATGTCCAGTTGAGCCGCCGGGATTAGGGAGCGGACCTTTGTCGATCTGCACAATGTCGCGCCAACCCAATCGAGCCAGATGGTAGGCAATGCTGTTTCCAACAATGCCTGCACCGATAACAACAGCCTTTGCCTTGCCCGGAACTGTGCTCATGACTCGATCCTTTTCTCTATCGGTTGAACTTCAAGTGCTAAAGATTGCGACGGATATTGCCTTCAAACCCTTCAACGTGATCTTGCATTGCCCTGGCTGCCGCCTCGACATCGTGTTCGCTGATTGCCTTGAGAAGAGCGCGATGCTCTTCCACCGCGTCCGACAGATTCTCTACATGGTCTAGGGCGAGAAACCAGATTCGAAGCGCATGCCCGTAATACTGTTCGAGAGTTGCTTCAAGAAATTGATTGTGCGTGCACTTATAAATGTGCCGATGAATACGCTGATCCAGTTGAATAAGCTTGGTCATATTTGGCTCACCTTTGATGGCATCAATCTCTGCAATGAGTGCGACGGTGATTGCCCTATCGCGTGGCGTCGAACGTTCGGCTGCCAAACTTGCCGCTTTGATTTCAAGCACTGCGCGAACTTCTGAAATCGATGAGAGATTCTGGACATCAACGCTGGTGACAAACATGCCGCGTCGCGGGTAAACGTCCACTAACTTCTCACTGGCTAATGTACGAAGCGCTTCCCGAATGGGAGTACGACCAAATCCCAGACGTGACATAAGTTCGGACTCATTGATCAGCGAGCCAGGTACGAGTTCTAGGGAAACGATCATGGAACGAATCTGGTTATAGGCCTCCTCAGAAAGAGATACGCCAGGTTGGGTCGGCCCTTTGGCGCCTGGCGATAGGGAGGTCACGCTCACGTACGAGATGATATATCAGTACTACGCAGATAGATACATAAGAGGGCGGATTTTTCAGGAAATTGCCTTTGATCTCCAGGCTGTCTCATAGGCTCCCCCCATGGCTTATAGGCGCGGAGCACCCAATGAAAAGGGTTGGCGCAACTTAGATGAAGTCATGGATCCGCCTTATCTTGGAGGGTCTTTTCCCAAAGAGAGTCAGCCTTTATTGATCCTCCACCATCTCTCCGACCTCCACATTTGTGATGCTCAGTCGCCCACGCGGCCAGAATTTCTGGACCGGTGGGCAGATCCCGACAGTCCGATTCGCGAAGAAGTAGGGACCATCGGCACTTATCGACCGCACGCAATGCTCTCCGCGCACGTTGTCGAAGCAATGGTTCAGTCACTCAATCAAGTGAAGGTGGGACCGCTTTCCAAACACCCTGTTGATGGGGCGATCGTGTCAGGCGACACAACTGATAACGCGCAAATCAATGAAATCAATTGGTACTTAGCACTGCTTGATGGACTTCCTCTTCGGCCAGATTCTGGGTCGCATGAGCGATACGAAGGTGTCATCGACGATGGAGCAGCTCATTACGACGTGAAATACTGGCACCCGCATGGCACACCTACGGGCCACCGAGATGATGATGCAAGAGCGAAGTACGGCTTCCCTCTCGTACCCGGTCTCCTAGATTCGTGTCGCCAACCATTTAATGCGACCGGGCTTGACTTTCCTTGGTTTGCAATTCATGGAAATCACGATGCACTTTTACAAGGCACTGTCACACCAAATAAGTTGATGCGCACAGAGATGGCTGG
>JBAZYI010000106.1:0-4478 GCA_041659345.1 Candidatus Nanopelagicaceae bacterium
GATGAGCACGCTAAAGGGAGAGCGCTCTATCCCACGATTTGGGGCGCTTTATGTCCTCGAAGCTCGATTGAAGTCGATGCTCAAGTTCTTCTGGGTTATCGCCTCAATAGCAATCCTCAACCCTGTTCTTTATCTCGTCTCCATTGGCCTTGGCGTTGGCACTCTTATCACCAACAACATTGGTCCCAACGGTATTGACGGCGTCTCATACATGACATTCATCGCTCCTGCCCTCCTAGCAACAAGTGCCATCCAAGGAGCGATGGATGAGGTAATTTTCCCTACCCTGGATGGATTTAAGTGGGCGAGGATTTTTTACGGTATTAATTCCACCCCCCAAACAGGATCTACCATCGCTACCGGTGTCTTTCTGACTGCGATGGTGCGCACGATTGGAAGTGTGCTGGTTTACTCCGGAATCTTGTATCTCTTTGGCGCCATGGATTCGACGCACTCATACTTGGCAGTACCGATAGCTATTTTGGCAGGAGCAAGTTTCGGTGCTGTGATGCTGGCACTTGCCTCACACGTCCATAGCGAAGATATGTTCTTCACAATTGTTGGTCGCTTTGTCATTGGGCCGATGTTCCTCTTCTCTGGAACCTTCTATCCGCTCAATACTCTGCCCATCGGACTCCAGTTCTTCGGTTGGATATCACCGCTATGGCACGCAACCGAGCTAGGCAGATACGCGACCTACGGTCATCACATAAGTGCGACGATGCTGAGTGTCCACATTCTCTTCTTGCTCACCATGTTGGTACTAGGCCTGATTTTCGCTTTTAAGCAGTACACGCGACGGTTGGCGAAATAATGTTATTGAGCGCGGCGGTCGCTGTCGCCGAACGGCGGGCGGGCAAACTCGGTGATCGGTATTACGCCGGACGGTCGCGCGCAGTCGTTGAACGAAGTTATATTGCCTTCAAGTCATCCACTTGGTTTGTCATACTCTCTGGGTTTGTCGAGCCCGTTCTCTACCTCCTCTCGTTTGGGTACGGTGTCGGACAGTTTGTCGGCACTATCGATTCAGGCACCGGAAAAATGGTCTCTTACGCCGCGTTTATCGCCCCGGGGTTACTAGCCACGAGTGCCATGAATGGAGCCGTCTACGATTCGACATGGAACGTATTCTTTAAACTGCATGAGAGCCGTCTCTACCATGGCATGCTTGCAACTTCACTTGGACCACTCGATGTTGCTCTCGGTGAAATGGCCTGGGCGCTACTTCGCGGACTCGTATATGCCATGGGATTCATGATTGTGGTTGCGCCCCTTGGTCTCATTCCAAGTTGGTGGGGAATTCTTGCGATTCCTGCAGCAGTCTTAATCGCCTTCGGTTTCGCAGCATTTGGTATGGCTGTTACTTCTTACTTCAAAACATTTCAACAAATGGGTCTAATCAATATTGCGCTGCTTCCAATCTTTCTCTTCTCTGGAGCGTTTTACCCACTCACCGTGTTTCCTGGCTGGACTCAAGCCTTAATCAAGGCTCTACCGCTCTGGCACGCAATCGAACTGATCCGCGGGCTCACTCTTGGGGCACTAAATATGGGGCTCTTAACTCACGTTCTCTATTTCCTGGCGATGATTGTCGGTGGTCTGTTCTTTACGACAAGACGCCTCAATGCGCTCTTCATGCGATGAAAGAAGTGATAGCCCCCGATTTTTACTTCCATCGAAGCGTAAAATCTTCGTTATGAATCTCCCGCTTACTTACACTGAAAGAGATGAAACTAATTGCTGCGCATTTCCGAACATTCACGATTGGGATGAAAAGATCGTCGAATTTGTGGAGAAGAGGTTTATCAAGGGGTACACCAAAAGCGCTCTCTTCGTTCCTCTAAATATGGGCAAGGTAATGTCGGATCTTCAGGAACTCGCATCATCTGCTGGCGCGACAATGCCCCCGAGGGAAGCAATGATTCTTTCGAGAGATCTCTCTCCATGGAAAGCAGAGCATCTCTACGCAGTATCCAAACCCGTTGAAGGCGTTGAAAATATCTCGTTGAATGGAAAGTTCATCGCCAAAGTTTTCGAGGGGCCCTACAAAAATGCCAAGGAGTGGCATGCCACGCTCACTGCACTTGGCAAGAAGAACGGCGGGGACGGAAAGATGAACTACCTCTTTTATACAACCTGTCCGAATTGCGCCAAGGTCTATGGGAAGAACTACGTGATTGGACTCTCTAGGATCAGTGAATAGGCAATTGGGAATCAACCCAATGATTTTCTGAACTCCTCCAAATCAATCATGCATGTCCCTTTAACAACGAGAATATTCAACGGTCTTGCAGCGACATAACTAACCGGCGCTTTGATGCCTCTTTCACGCAAAAGCACTTCTACACTGGGCCGAGGGACCCACTCAGAGGCAAGATCAGTGGACATGGAGAATATTCCAAGTCTCGAATAGGACTTAAATGGAGATTTGGGCGCAAGAATTACAAAACTGCTAAAACTCCTGTTGGCCACACAGCCATCAATTTTTCCATTCAAAAAGGCGTTTTTCTTCTGATAGGGATTTCCCACTAACGCCCAATAATGCGATTGGACACTCAGAATTGCAACGATGGAGGCAAGGACTACGACCGTTACGGCAGCATTCTCTCCAAATATCGCTCGCCCGGTCGCTTTTGATACTCTCGATTGAATTTCAAGAAGGAGAAAGAAGATTGCGAGTGAGGCTAAACCCCAGCAATAGCCAGGCAGAATTCTAAATTCAATTTGGTTATCGGAGCTCACGACAATCGGCGCCAAGGTGATCATCAGCGGAATTACGATTGCGAAAGATCGAAATAGGACGTGTTCGTTCATGTGCTTGGATTGACGTAGTACCCCAAAAAGAAGAATCAGTATCACTGGAATCGAAGTGAGTAGCGCGATTTTGGGAGCCGGACTGTCGATCGCGAAAGGACGGAGTCCAACCACTAATGGACGAGTAACCAGCCACGAGATTTTAGTTGGAATCTGCGAAAAGCTGACAAAATTCACCCGTTGGTTGAGAGAGGCCCCACCAATTTGTGCAACTGCAAAAACGACCACAAAGGATGTGAGGAGGGAGAGTACAAGGAGCCAAATGCCTTTGATCGTCTCAGAGAATATTCGAAGTGAAGTGGATTCATTAACGACGTTCACAAAGACTATGACCGAAAAGTAAACAAGGGCGGCGGGCGGATAGGTTGTTAATGCAAGTGTCAGAAGAATGACTGCAAGAACTTTCTTTATTCGCCGATTTGAAGACCAAAGGTCAAAAGCTTTCATTCCTGCGAGCGCAGCCCACATATAGGACCACGCCGTACTCCAATGAATATACATCTGAAAAGAGGGAAGACAGAGTGCAATTGCAGTGGCGAGGATTGCGAACGGGGAATTTACTGAGCCTTCTACCTTCTTTGAAACGAGAAGGAATAGAAACAGCATCGCAATCAATGCGAGTGCGCGCAGTATCCAAGCGTTCGATGGATTTTTGATAAGCGAAAAACTCATTGAGATAAGTGCTGCCGATGTTGGGCGACCATCTCGAAGGACGTGATTGGCGCTTCCTGAGGTATCCATTAAATATGGGTAGTCATCACTCCAGAACGACTCTCGAAAAACCCCAGGGGAGTAGGCCAAGAGAATGACGGCGATACCGACCAGTCTGTAGATGCCGGTCCGACTCAGGGTCTGTATTCGAAGCACGTTGAATGGTAGCCAAGGTGGGCACTCGACAGTGACACTATGGCGATATCATTATTACGCCATGAAGATATCAATAGACGAGAAGTTATTCTTCCTCAACTGATGCATCAATCAACCTGGGTGGACATGGCTCACCTGGCGTTGTGAGCCCCTCGAAATGCCACCATTCATTTTCGTAAGCACGACATAGTCCATAGATGTATCCATTGACTTCCAACCACTTGGTAGAGACAGGATCGTTTGGATAGTTGATGTCTAGCGCCAATCCCCATGGGTGGTGTGAAATATTGGCTGGTAGTACCCATTTTGAAGCCTCAGCTTCGGTCCCATATTTCTTCACAGCATTTGCAAATAACCTCTCCTGAAGTGCATAACTTCTATAACCGGAAGTGATGTGCAAAGGGAATCCTGCCTTCTTTCCAGCTGCTTGGGCTGCCAGGAATCGAACCATCAAAAGTGGGTTGAGGTCAGTAGGTCGTGTAGCTGGCCGAAGGATCGGAGCCGAGCCCAGACTCTGCTCGCCATCCATGCAACCAGCTGTAACGTCCGAACTCCGTAGATCTTTCGTACTTTGATTGAAACAGAGGAGTGGGGTGATCGTCGGGGTCGGGGTCGGGGTCGGGGTCGGGGTCGGGGTCGGTGAAACAACGCTCACCAAGGGCTCTTTGTCCGAAAGATTGTTTAGGTAGAAAGTAACCCCGCCTCCAATGAGCATGGCAAGAAGAAGAAAGATGGTGACTTTGATCTTCATATAAGCAATTCTACTTCCTTTACTACATCGCCTCTGCTTTACTCCT
>JBAZYI010000107.1:0-4420 GCA_041659345.1 Candidatus Nanopelagicaceae bacterium
CGAACGCAAGGCTGCACCCGTCACCACTTTTCTGCTTGGATACGCAGTCGCCACTGGAGCCGATTTTGAAGTCGCAACGAAGAAAATTGCGGAGTTGGCAAAGAACTGGCCTTCAAATAAGTGATTGACCCGAAAGAGCTGGGTTGGGACGAGGCAAGGCAGCAGGCTGCCCTTGTCGCCTCGCCACTTCACTTTGAAAAGGTTGCCCTCACTCAAGGTTTGAATAGGACCCTTGCAAGAGATTGTGTTGCTCTGGTTGATTTGCCGACCTATACAACCTCATCAATGGATGGCTGGGCTGTCTGCGGAGAGGGTCCCTGGAAAATCATCGGCGACGTGAAAGCCGGCGCACCTTTCCTGAGCGAATTAAAAGAAGGCACCGCTGTTCGTATAGCGACGGGTGCGGTCATTCCGCGCGGAACTCTCGGGGTTATTCGGTGGGAAAGAGCAGAGTCAATCGACAATTATGTAAGTGGCATCGTCACGCCAGATCTTGATGTCCGACCCGCCGGTGAAGAGTGTCCACAAGGGCAAGTGTTGGTATCCGGTGGTACAAAACTTTCGCCTGCACACATTGGTCTGCTTGCAGCAAGCGGGTATGACGCAATTGAAGTCACTGCAAAACCGAAAATTGCCCTCCTTCTCTTAGGCGATGAACTCCAACTCTCCGGAATTCCACATGATGGAAAGGTGAGAGATTCACTCGGCCCGCAGTTGCCTGGTTGGTTGGAGCGGCTCGGTGCCGAAGTCATTTCTCACGAATACGTCACCGATGAACTCGAGAAGGTAATTAAGGCAATCGATTTTGCATCGCAACATGCCGACCTGGTTATTACGACTGGCGGAACTGCCGACGGACCGCGAGATCATATTCACGCAGCGCTCGGAGCACTAAATGGAACTTTCATAGTGGATAGAGTCCGTTCTCGTCCGGGTCACCCCATGTTGCTTGCCACAATTACCCATGAGAATCGCACAGTTCCGTTACTTGGATTACCGGGAAATCCGCAATCCGCAATTGTGGGTCTTATGACTTTGGGAGTTCGCGTCATTAAGAATCTGCTCGGCGAAAACGACCCCCCACTCGAACAGGTCAAAACCACCAGCGAAATATCGGCACCAGCGGATTTCACCCGACTCGTGTTGGGAAATCTACGTGATGGTCACTTCGAGATAGGAGAGCACCTGGGCTCGGCGATGCTGCGCGGACTGGCTCTTTCCAGCGGATTTGCCGTGGCCGATGCAGGCTCCACGCCAGTTGGCGGCACCGTCCGCTGGCTGCCTCTCCCATAGATATCGCGACTACCATTGGCTCTTATGAGCACATCTTCGCACTCGTTTTCTCACATTACCGAAGAGGGTAATGCCCACATGGTTGATGTGAGCGACCGAGCTGTCACAGTACGCACTGCCACAGCCACGGGAAAAGTACTTCTGTCGGAGAGTGTTATCGAGCTGCTTCGCGAGGGTGGCGTTCCCAAGGGGGATGTTTTAGCAACGGCTCGGATTGCCGGAATTATGGGCGCAAAGCGAACTCCCGATCTCATTCCCTTGTGCCATCCCATTGCACTGCACGGGGTGAGTGTTGATTTGGAAATCCAGGACGATGGCGTTGCTATCAGAGTTGAAGTACGAACTGCCGATCGCACCGGCGTAGAAATGGAAGCGTTGACTTCAGTTTCAATCGCAGCTCTCACCATCATCGACATGGTGAAATCCTTGGATCCGGGCGCAGTGATTACCGACGTTCGCGTCGAAAGCAAGGATGGCGGACGCAACGGTGCCTGGAAAAGATCGTGACTGTCTCTAGAGCAATCGTCATAACCGCAAGCAGTCGAGCATCACAAGGATTTTATGAAGACTCCAGTGGAGAAATACTTGTCGCAGGTCTCGCCAATTTGGGCTTTAGCGTTCTTCCTAAAGTAATTGTGCCAGATGACCAGGTACGTATCAGCCGTGAAATCGCGAATGCTATTGATGCGAAGATAGACCTCATCGTAACTACCGGTGGAACCGGGATTTCTCCGACGGATGTAACTCCCGAAGCAACCGCGCCGCACCTTGAAAAATTACTTCCGGGTTTCAATGAAGCCCTTCGTGCATACTCTCGAGAAAGAGTTCCGACGGCCGATCTCACGCGAGGGCTGGCGGGCACACATGGTCGTTCCCTTATCGTCAACCTCCCTGGATCACCGGGAGGTGTTCGAGATGGACTCGTCATCATTGAGCGCTTGGCCCAACACATTATCAGCCAACTGCGGGGCGAAGATCACGTGGAAACGACGCGCAGATGAGCACGGATTTCCCAGTGACGACTTCGCTGACTCTCGACTCCATTTCCACATCCCTGCTTGTCGAAGAAGTCGCGTCCCATGACTCGGGTGCGGTGGTGACATTCAGTGGAAATGTTAGGGATCACGACCACGGCAAGTCGGTTGAGAGCCTGCGATACGAAATTCATCCCTCCACATCCCTAATACTTGCCGAGACTGTGAAGGAGGTCGCTTTGCGGCACGATCTCAACGCGGTTGCAGTCGCGCATCGCTATGGCGAAATTCCCATCGGTGCGACGGCCTTTGCAGTCGCCGTGGCCGCTGCGCACCGTGGCGCAGCATTTGCCGCCTGCACTGAACTCGTTGATGAAGTCAAGGCAAAGATACCGATTTGGAAACACCAGGTGTTCACTGACGGCACCGACGAATGGGTCAACAGCGCATGAGCCAATTAGTCGATACATTCAATCGGACTCACCGTGATCTTAGAGTCTCGCTCACAGATCGCTGTTCGTTGCGCTGCACATATTGCATGCCCCAAGACTTTGATAAATGGCTCCCCTCGCACGAACTTCTGACTACCGACGAACTAGTAACAGTGATTGACGTTGCGACAGAACACGGCATCAATCAAGTTCGACTCACGGGTGGCGAGCCGCTTCTGCGACCTGACATAGTCGACATTGTGGCGCGAATTAATGCGCTACCGAATCCACCGGAACTTTCCCTCACCACAAACGGACTTCGACTTGCTGATCTTGCCGCACCCCTCTTTGCTGCCGGGTTGGTGCGGGTAAACGTAAGCCTGGACACGCTCGATCGCGATCGATTTAAGACACTCACCTTCCGTGACCGCATTGGCGACGTGTTCAAAGGAATTCAAGCTGCCCGCGCAGCCGGGCTGACCCCCATCAAAATCAATAGTGTCTTGATGCCAGGCATAAATGATGACGAGGCGCCAGCACTGCTTCACTGGGCGTTGGAAGAGGGACTAACTCTGCGCTTTATCGAACAGATGCCCTTGGATGCAGGGGGCATCTGGAACCGAGCGACAATGGTGAGCGCCGAAAAAATCCTTGCATCCCTCTCGCCTCATTTCAAACTAACTCCTGTGCCAGCAAGGGGATCTGCGCCCGCCGAAGAGTTCTATATCAATGACGGCACTTTTAAAGTAGGAATCATCGCCAGCGTTACGCTACCGTTCTGCGGTGCCTGCGATCGACTCCGTCTGACATCGGATGGACAACTTCGCTCGTGCCTATTCTCGCAAGATGAAACTGATCTTCGTAAGGTGCTCCGAAACCGCGAACTTTCGATCTTGGATATCAGATCAGAAATTTCCCGTAGATTGCAAAAGACGGTTCTTGGCAAGCTCGCCGGACATGGAATCAACGATCCCAGTTTCATCCAACCAATCAGGCCGATGTCTGCAATCGGCGGCTAGGAAGCACTTATCCCCCAGCGAAAGGGGGTAAGACATCCACGGTACTTCCCGCCTGAATCACAACTTCACGATCGTGGCATATCACCCCGTCAACCAAGAAACTACATCGCTGCAAGACCTGTGAGAGTCGAGAATTGTCTTTAGAAATATCGTGGAGCAAATTCGTAAGAGAACTTGGACTGACTGTCATTTCGACACTACCAGCCGCATCTCGCGCGGCGGCGTAGAAGCGGACAATTACTTTCTCCATTCTGGCTACCCTAGCTCGAAAAAGCGTGCCGAAGTTGTTTGCGAAGGCTATAGACAACGCCAAACGCTACAAATGCCATAACTGCGCTAAGCGCATAAGCAGTCGACATATCTTGATCGGCGGCAAAGTAAACCTGCATGGGCCAGGTCTGTGTTAAACCGGGAAGAGATCCGGCAAACATCATCGTCGCACCAAATTCACCAAGTGCCCGCGCCCATGCCAATACGGCGCCGGTGGCAATGCCGTTCCTTGCTTGCGGCAATGCAATTCTCCAAAAAAGAATAAAAGGAGTAGCCCTATCAATCTCGGCGGCATCAACTTGATCCATGGGAAGGTGGCGAAAAGTAGATTCCACTACGAGGGCAAGAAATGGCATCCCGACGAATACGCCTGTCACGACCACGGCAGTAGTTGTAAAAGGCATGGACCATCCCGTCGCCTGATAAATGTAGC
>JBAZYI010000108.1:0-4412 GCA_041659345.1 Candidatus Nanopelagicaceae bacterium
TGGTTTTGGTGCCTCCGCATTTAATATTTCTCGAACCGTGAAATCACTGATCAAAGGTGGCGCCGCGGGTATGCATATTGAAGATCAAGTTGGCGCAAAGCGCTGCGGGCATCGACCGAATAAGGAGTTGGTAAGCAAGGGTGAGATGGTAGATCGCATCAAAGCAGCAGTTGATGCACGTACTGACGAGAATTTCTTTATCATGGCCCGGACCGATTCTCTTGCAGGCGAGGGTTTGAACTCCGCCCTAGACCGAGCGCACGCATATGTCGAAGCTGGTGCCGATGGAATCTTTCCTGAGGCGATCACAGATCTGAAGACTTATGAAAAGTTTGCCGAGGTTATCAAGGTTCCAATTCTGGCAAACATCACTGAATTCGGCCTTACGCCGCTCTTCACGAGAGACGAACTTTCTGCAATTGGAATATCGATGGTGCTCTATCCTTTATCTGCTTTTCGAGCAATGAACAGAGCGGCTGAACGTGTATTTGAAGCGATTCGTCGTGATGGAACTCAAAAGGCAGTCATCGGAGAGATGCAGACTCGGGAAGAGCTTTACGAGCGAATTAACTACTACGAATTCGAGCAGGTACTTGACCAATTCTTGACAAATGAGGAAATAGAGAACAAATGAGCGAACTAGATAAAGTTGAATTCAAGCCCAAGAAATCTGTGGCGTTATCGGGGGTAGCTGCGGGAACCACTGCACTCTGTTCCGTTGGCAAGAGCGGGAATGATCTTCATTATCGTGGGTATGACATTGTTGATTTAGCGCAGTTTTGTGAATTTGAGGAAGTGGCCCATCTTTTGATTCACGGTAAATTGCCAAATCGCAAAGAACTGGTGGAATATAGGAAGAGACTTAAGAATCTTCGCGGATTACCAGAGTCAGTAAGACAAGTCCTTGAAGTTCTTCCATCGACAGCGCACCCGATGGATGTCCTGCGGACTGGCGTTTCAGCGCTAGGTTGTGAGGTACCGGAATCAATTGAGCACACCGACGTCGAGGCCCGCGAAATCGCCGATCACTTGCTAGCGTGCCTAGGTTCGATGTTGGTGTATTGGTATCACTTTTCAAGGAGCGGGAAGCGAATTGAAGTCGAAACTGATGATGACTCCATTGGCGGGCATTTTCTTCATTTGCTTCACGGAGAGAAGCCCAATCCGGCCTGGGAAAAAGCGATGCATGCCTGCCTTATCCTGTACGCAGAGCACGAGTTTAATGCGTCAACTTTTACGGGCCGCGTAATTGCTGGCACTGGTTCAGATATCTATTCAGCGATCACTGGAGCAATCGGAGCCCTTCGTGGGCCGAAGCATGGCGGTGCGAATGAAGTCGCACTTGAGATCCAAAAACGATATTCCAATGCAGACGAAGCCGACAAAGATATACGCGAAAGAATTGAGCGCAAAGAGGTAATCATCGGCTTTGGCCACCCTGTCTATACGATTTCTGACCCGCGCAGCAACATTGTTAAATCTATCGCCGAGAAATTATCCCACGATCAAGATTCAGTGCAACTCTACGATGTTGCTGATCGAATTGAATCAGTCATGTGGGAATCCAAGAAGATGTTTCCCAATCTAGACTGGTTTTCGGCGGTGGCCTTTCATATGATGGGAATACCAACCAGTTTATTCACACCCATTTTCGTAATGGCAAGGACTTCAGGTTGGGCAGCGCATGTAATAGAGCAACGAAACGATAATAAGATTATTCGTCCAAGTGCAATCTACGTCGGTCCGGAAGATCTAGTCTTTCTACCTATTGAGAAGAGATAGGTTCAAATCTGTGTCAACTCACATTGCAAGGGCGCCTCAGGAATTTGACCAAGAGATCATAGATATCGTCGACTACGTTAGAAATTATGTAATAACTTCTGACCTTGCCTATGAGACTGCATGGAACTGCCTGCTCGACACTCTGGGTTGCGGATTTGAGGCCCTGGAATATGAGGCTTGCACTAAATTGCTGGGTCCTCTGGTTCCAGGGACCATCGTGAAAAACGGAGTGAAAGTTCCTGGAACAAGTTTTGAATTGGATCCCGTGCAGGGCGCATTCAATATTGGCACGATGATTCGCTGGCTGGACTTCAATGACACGTGGCTTGCCGCTGAATGGGGACATCCATCCGATAATTTGGGTGGAATTCTGGCCACTGCGGATTGGCTTTCTCGAGGCGCGCATGCGATTGGAGCAAAACCGCTATTGATGCGTGACGTGCTCACTGCGATGATCAAAGCTCATGAAATCCAAGGCTGCATTGCGCTGGAGAACTCATTTAATCGAGTGGGATTAGATCACGTGATATTGGTTAAAGTTGCGACAACTGCTGTTGTTGCGCAAATGCTAGGGCTTTCGCGAGAGCAAACACTCAATGCGGTCTCACTGGCGTGGGTAGATGGGCAAGCTCTTCGTACGTACCGCCATTCTCCAAATACCGGTTCTCGGAAATCATGGGCCGCAGGGGATGCAACTTCTCGGGCGGTCCGCCTGGCACTGATGGCGCAGGTGGGAGAAATGGGATACCCAACCGTGCTTACGGCAAAAATCTGGGGATTCTATGATTCGCTCTTCAGAGGTCAGCGTTTCAAATTCCAACGTCCATACGGCTCCTACGTCATGGAAAATATCCTTTTCAAGATAGCTTTTCCAGCTGAGTTTCACGCACAGACGGCAGTTGAGGCGGCCTTGACGATACATTCAAGAATGCGGCAAGAAGGTAGAACCACGGAAGAGATTTCCAAAGTCACCATTCGCACTCATGAGGCCTGTATTCGGATCATTGATAAGCATGGGCCACTCGGAAATCCGGCGGACAGAGATCATTGCATTCAGTACATGGTGGCAGTGCCCCTGATTTTTGGTCGATTGACGGCGCGTGACTATGAAGATGATGTGGCAAGTGACTCTCGAATTGACGTACTGCGAGACAGGATCCGCTGCGAAGAAGATACTTTCTTCAGCGCCGATTACCATGACCCCACAAAGCGCTCTATTGCCAATGCCATAACCGTGGAATTCAGAGACGGGACAGTATTTGACGAGGTCATTGTGGAGTATCCCATTGGACATGCTCGGCGTAGAGAGGAAGGCATTCCATTACTGATCGAGAAGTATAAAAGGAATTTAGCTCGAGTATTTCCGAAGGCACAGCAAGAAGAAATTCTTAACTACTGCCTCGATAGAGTGAAATTGGAAAATACGACGGTCGACGAATTTATGAATCTCTTCGTACTAGCTAGTACTAAGGAGTAATGGATGTTCTACATTCATTGTGCTGGCTGGAATCGTTCGACGTTTTGTGACAGAGGGATCATTCTAATTATTGACACTTGTGATAATCTCCGCAAATGTTTGACGCCGATTGCACGAGTTGCGATCTAAAGAAGGGATGGCATGCTTACAGATATTGAAGATCGTTTGAGTCTGGACCAGCGAGCGGCGGCCGACTTCGTACTGACTCTGAGGAAGCGATGGTCCGATTCGCTCTATCCAGCCATCGTCACTGAGGCAAACTCTTCCGGAGAAAAGATCAAGGATCACGTCGAAGCAGAATCAATGATGAAGAGCCTCTCGCTATACCCTTGGTTTAGTCATCTTGAGCGCGCCCAACAGAAGATGCTCTGGCGGTTGGCTTGTGATGTCGTCTTAGAGAACGAATCAGTTCTGTTGCGAGATCTTGCAAGTGTCCCTAACTTGTTACTCGGGTCATTGGATCTCAACTCAGAGCTTTTACTCCCGGATTACTACACGGCTGTTGACATCCATATGCAACCAGGTAGTTTCTTTTCCAACGATCTCTCTGCATTTATCTACCAATTTGGTGCCCGCATTGTTATGTTGCGCGATAACGATGGATATAAGTTCCATAGTCTTTTTGCTCAAACCGCGCTTCCTAATCTTCCCACTGCGACGCGGATCGTTGATTTCGGTTGCGGATTTGGGAAAAGCACGGCGCCTCTGCCTGCGAAATACCCGAGTGCGGAAGTTATTGGTCTTGATTTGGCGGCTCCCGGCCTCAAACTCGCACATCTCCAGGCAGAAGCGGCTCGTTCGGTGATCCACTATCGGCAAGCGGATGCCGCCGAGACGGGGATTGAGTCTGGAACATGTGATGTTGTCACTGGAACGATGCTCCTTCACGAGATGCCGTCCGATTACATCAAGGACGTGCTTGAGGAAGCATTTAGAATTCTCAAGCCTGGGGGCACTTTTCACTTCCTTGAGTTTGCGCCGACGGGTGATCCCATCCGAGATGCAACTGTCTACGAACACGCTGAACGAAATAATGAGCCATTTTTCAGGGACCTTTTTGCCACCGACACGGTTGCTTTTTCGATCGCTCTGGGAATGACCGAAGTAGCTTGGACGGCCTTCGATGAGCGAAGCGAAGGACTTAGACCTCAAG
>JBAZYI010000109.1:0-4302 GCA_041659345.1 Candidatus Nanopelagicaceae bacterium
CAGCGCAACAGCGGCTACCAAAACGTCAAAGCTACTTGGCATTGTTTCTATCACTGCCACTGATGCTGGTAATGCACGCGTTATCAAGGGTGCAACCGCAGCCGCCAAGGCCGCTGGTTGGACCGTTCAGGTTGTGGATGCACAAGGAAATGCCGCCACTGCTAATGCTGCGATCAGAAACTTTGCCAGCAGAAATGCCGGAATGATCTTCGACCTCGTATTCCCAACTTCATCATTGGGCGCTGGCCTAGCTGCAGCTCGTGCCAAGAACATCCCGGTTGCAACCTGGGGTGGCGGCAAGGGCAAGGGCGTAGTCATGAACACTGGTGACGGCGCACCATTCGCAGGTCCTGCAACCAAGGCACTTCTTGCTGCCATGGGAGAGAAGGGCAACATCCTCGCGCTGACCTACCGCACTGGCCAGGTCTGCCGCGATCGTGAAACCATCTTCAACACCATGCTCACTGGCAAGGCTGGAATCACTGTTACCAAGAACGAAGTAACAATTCCTGGCTTCTTGCAAGATGGTGCCAACTACGCAACTGCATGGCTGGCAGCTCACCCTGCCGGCTCCGGAAAGCTTGCAATCTGGGGATGCTGGGAAGACCCAACCCTGGGTGCAATTTCCGCACTCAAGCAGCAAGGCCGCACTGACGTCTTGACCTATGGCATCAACGGAAGCAGCACCGCAATCAAGGCCGTCCAAGATGGCTCATTGACGGCAACTGTCTATGAAGATGGCGTTAAAGAGGGTGCAACAATGTTTGCTACCACTCTTAAGGCAATCAAGGCAGGTAAGAAGTGGAAGCCAGTAACAATCAACGTTCCTGGAGTTCTTATCACTTCCGCCACTGTTGATGCTTTTGTTGCAGCACATCCAGAAGCACTTAAGTAACAGCTAAGTCACATAGGAAAAGCGAGAGGGAGGGTCGACGTGAAACCAGATTCAATAGGATCTTATTTACCTGACCCTTCTGATTCATCCCTTACCTCAAGCCCCCCATGGCTTGAGGTAAGGGATCTATCAAAACAATTTGGCGGGGTGTACGCGCTCAAAGAGGTCTCACTCAAACTTCGCCGCGGCGCAGTGCACGGACTTGTTGGTGCCAACGGCGCCGGTAAGTCGACTGTGATCCGTTGCCTGGCCGGAGTAGTCCAACAGGATTCTGGCGAGATAGTGATTGAAGGCAAGAAAGTTGAAATTCCTGATCCGCATAAAGCCTCCGATCTCGGCTTGGCATTTATCCATCAGGAAGTGAGTTTGGTTCCTGAATTTAGCGTTCTGCGCAATATGGCGATGGGAATTCCGCCTGTCACGCACTTTGGAATTATTGATTGGGGTCCTACGCGCCGTCGCGCGGAATTGGTCCACGATCGTCTGGGCATGAATTTTTCACTTAACGCGCGGACTGACGAACTCAGTACCGCAGAGCAATGGCTGGTGCTTATCGGGCGAGCATTGATGAGGGATGCAGTGATGATCGCGATGGATGAGCCAACTGCTTCGCTCTCGGCAGTCGAGGCCGAGCGAGTGCACGCCATCGTGCGGGATCTCAGAGATCAGGGGGTGGCCGTGGTTTATGTCTCTCATCGCCTCGATGAAGTCATGGACCTCTGTGATGACATCACAGTTTTCCGCGACGGCGAGATGGTCCTGAGCACTACTCGCGATCAGATTACGAAACCTGATTTAGTGCGGGCAATCGTCGGTGGGGATGTCGAGCACCTTGAAAAACATGTTGTGCAGACCGAGGGCCGAGTTGTTCTGGATGTGCGCTCTATTAGCGACAAGAACCTGCTTCGAAATATCTCGTTGCAAGTGCATGAAGGTGAAGTGCTCGGACTTGCTGGTCTGGTGGGGGCCGGGCGCACCGAACTTGCGCAGATCATTTACGGTGACGCGAGACCGACGTCGGGTGAAATTTATCTGGATGGAGTCAAGACGAAATTCCGCTCGGCCGCGGACGGGGCAGAGGCTGGGATCGGACTCGTACCGGAGGAGCGTCGCTCGCAAGGCGTATTCCTGGAGCGATCCATTGGCTTTAACGTGACAATCTCATCTCTGCGGGACTCTGTTTGGTGGCGCTGGTTGCCGCTGCTCAAACCCCGTCACAGTAATTTGCGCGCGTTGAAGTCCACCCAGGAGGTGGGGGTCAACACAAAGGATATGAAGATGTTGATCGGGTCGCTCTCGGGTGGAAATCAGCAGAAAGTTGTTATTGCTCGCTGGATCACGCAGAAGCCAAAACTATTAATTCTCGATGAACCATCGCGTGGTGTGGATGTTGGAGCTCGCGCTGAGATTCACCGTGTTATCCGCGAATTGGCCGACCAGGGAACTGCCGTCATCGCAATTTCATCCGATAGCGAAGAACTGGTGGACCTTTGCGATCGCGTTGTTGTGATGAATGAAGGAAAAATTACCGATGAGCTGACCGGCCCACGAATTACTTTAGAAAATATCGTCTCCATGAGTTTCCATCGAAGGGAAGACCACTAATGACCACAGAAAAAGTGTCGCCTACATTAGGCGAGGGCAGAAAAAAGAGTCGGTCACGGTATGCCTCGATGCCTCGTTCGAAGGTGGCTCTTATTCTTCTCTCGAAGTACGGGACTCTCACTGCGATGGCTCTGATGCTTTTGATTTTTTCGATCGCCGTGCCTAACGGATATTTCTTCAACTGGGACAACTTGCTCAATATCGTCGAGCAATCTTCTTTAACCGCGATCATTGCTTCTGGTCTGACCATTGTCCTCGTCGTTGGGGAATTTGACTTGAGCATCGGATACGTCGCAAGTCTCGCCGGTGTCTTAGTGACCGGCCTGGTGGAGAAGCAGCATCTGCCGCTCTTCTTAGCAATTGTGGCCACGCTTGCGATCGGATTGGGTATCGGCAGTATCAATGGAATTATTGTGACCAAAGCTCGGGTCAATGCCGTTGTGGCGACGTTGGGAGTCGGCACGATTGTGGTGGGGTTGAGTTATGGGTACACCGCCGGCTCGCCGATTGTTCAAGTGCCCGATTCATTTCTACAGCTGGCCCTGGGCAAGACCTTC
Organism: Candidatus Nanopelagicaceae bacterium; assembly: GCA_041659345.1. GTDB lineage: Bacteria > Actinomycetota > Actinomycetes > Nanopelagicales > Nanopelagicaceae > QYPT01. The sequence goes on from JBAZYI010000109.1 coordinate 3,058, forward strand.
GGATTAGCAAATCCCATTTGGTTGATGATCATCGTTCTTTTCTTGCTCTGGATGGTTTTGAATCGGACGCCACTGGGGCAGCGGATTCAGGCAGTGGGTGGCAATTTGCATGCTGCGCGACTGGCTGGAATTAGAACTGACCGAACCAAGATCATCACCTTCATGATTGCCGGGCTCATGGCGGCCATCACTGGCATCATGCTGGCTTCTCTGCTGGGAAGCGGAACTGTCAGTGCGGCCGACAGCTATCTGATGGATTCATTTGCGGCGGTATTCCTCGGGTCGGCGACTCTGCGGGATGGGGAGTTTCATATTGTTGGCACGTTGATCGGGGTTCTGATCGTCAATGTGGGGTTTAATGGGCTGAGTCAATTGGGCACTCCCGTGTTCTGGCAGTACATATTCAAGGGCGGGATCTTGGTCGCGGCGGTTGCACTCTCGACCATTGCGAGGCGATATGCAAAGACGTGACCGGGGGTTAGGTTCACAGGCGAGTTGTATCCGAGATAGGAGAGCATCTTGGTAGTCATGAAGGACGTGGCAGAGGCGGCGGGTGTCTCAACGGCAACCGTCTCTCGAGTGTTGAACAAATCTGCCGACGTTGACCCAGCCCTTGTTCTGCGAGTGATGAGTGCGGTCGAGAGGCTTAAATACAAACCAAATCTGACTGCGCGCGGTCTGCGCACGCAATTGACTCCCGTGATTGCGCTGATCATTTCGGACATCGAGAACCCATTTTTCACCTCTGTCTGCCGCGGAGTCGAGGATGTGGCAAGTAGTGCCGGGTACTCGGTGATGCTCTGCAATGCAGATGGCGATCTTGCAAAAGAGCAGGAGTACATCTCGATGCTCTCCTCCCAAAATGTATCTGGAGTCATTATTAGTCCGGCATCGTATGAATCCACTGATGTCACACCATTGGCAGAGCGCGGGATCAACATCCTGACTATCGATCGCGAACTTCCGATTGAATGCGACGCGGTACGAATCAACAACCAACTTGGCTCGCGGATCGCGACCCAGCACTTGCTCTCCTCGGGCGCTCGCCGGGTTGCCTGCATTACAGGTCCTCGATTTGCAAGTACGGCGCGAGATCGCTTGGCGGGATATGTCGAAGCGTTGGAGGCGGCAGGCCTTGCAGTCGATCCAGAACTTCTTCTATACGCGGATTTCAAGGATGAGGGTGGATATCACGCGGTGAGTCTTTTACTCGAAATGGAGGACCCGCCGGATGCGATTTTCGTA
>JBAZYI010000110.1:0-4289 GCA_041659345.1 Candidatus Nanopelagicaceae bacterium
GCCCGTCAAGGTAAGCGTTGAAGAAACCGAAACGACCTTCGAGGACGGTTGGGGGTCCGGTGATCCCTTCGCGCGCCATGGACGCAGCAATAATCCCACTATGGGCGGCCCAACCGCAGTGAATGCGTTTTACCGTTCCACCTGTCCGATTAGCTTCAATGATGCCCGCTCCCATACTGGCGGCAATTCCGATGGCATGTGCGATCTTCTCTGAATCGAGGCCATAGAGCAGGGAAGCAGATACGGCTGCACCGAGAGTTCCGCATATAGAGGTTGCATGAAACCCTTTCTCAAAGAAGAGCGAATTCCCCGCCTCCGGAATGTAGGAAGCCATCCCGAGACGATTGCAGACTTCAATGCCGGCCGCTGCGGCTGCAATTAGTGCCGATGGGGACGCACCGACCTCCTGTGCAACGGCGAGCGTTGCGGGAATTACCGACGCGGACGGATGGAGAATCGATGGGAGATGCGTGTCATCGAAATCGAGGCTATGTGCCAATGTTCCGTTTACTAAGGCCGCGTTGGCGGCGGGCACTTTGATCAGCGAGCCGAAAATTCCACTTGTTTGGCTACCCCCCCAGGACCGAACAAGACGCTCTGTGACACGATCGGCTTCACTTGCATTGTGGGATTCTGCGCGGCCAGCCAGCGAGTTTCCTATGACATCTATAATTCTCTCGGTTACGTCTTGTGTGATAGAGGCGTTAACTCCTTTGCCTGTAGTCTCTGCGAAATTTGCGATTAATTGCACATGGGTGGCTGTCGTCATTTATTGACGACCGCAAGCGGACGAACGGGCGATCCAGTGGCGCCCACAATTGGCAATGGTGAGACGATTAAAAGAAATTCGCGTGCGCCGGAATCAATAAGTTCATGGAGTCGCATTGTTTCCATGATGAAAATCCCGTACTCGACCAATAAGATTCGATGTACCGGCAGAGTACTGTGGCCGTTGCCGGCCTTAATTACTTCGTAAGCTATTGTCTCGCCACCGGTGAGCGCAATCTTCTTGGAGGCGAGCCATTGAGCGGCCTCCGCCCCTAAACCTGGAGCACCGTCTGTGGCACCAATAAATACGTCGCGTTCGTTCCATCGGCGAGACCAACCAGTTCCGATTAAGACAGCATCGCCCGCCTGCACCTTCACTCCGTCTTTCTTCTGAGCCCGTTCTAAATCATCAGCCGTGACTTCATATCCCGGCGGAAGGGTCTCGACTCCGTGCAGACCCGCGATATCGAGCAAGATTCCTTTACCGATGAATGGTGTGAATTCATCTATTCCGTGAGTGCTGAGTCCGTCATTACTCTGCACGCCTGCCGCCTTCACGCCGCCGAAGAGGAGTCCCTCATGAGACACATGTCCAAGTGCATCAATGTGAGTACCAACGTGGGCACCAGTGATGATGAGATCATTCGCAGCGGAACTTCCATCGGATCTAATCTGATCTCCATGACGGCGCTCAAGGAGCATGCGAAACGGGGGGTGGTTTGGTGACTGTGGCATGCCGCGCTTCATTGGCTGTGCCAGATCAAAAATTTCTGCGTCTTTGATTGGATTCTGGAAACTCACAACTCGATCTCCTCTGTCCGTATGACACCCCTTTGTCGAAGTTCTTCAATCTCGCGTTCGCCTAAATCGAGTTGGAACGACAATATCTCCTTTGTGTCCGCACCAATTTTACGTCCAGTCCATTTGATTTCTCCCGGAGAATCACTCAATCGATAAAGTACATTTTGCATTCTTACCGGACCGAGATCGGGATCCATCACAGTTGTGACGGTATCAAGTGCCTGAAATTGTGGGTCTTCAAAGACGTCACTAATGTCGTAAATTGGCGCGATCGCTGCTTCAGCTTTTTCGAAGGCATCGATCACTTCTACGAGTAGTCGCTCTGATATCCATCCTCCGACGTACCCGTCTAATTCGTCGGCATGTTGAGCCCGCATTGAACCTGTTGCAAACCAAGGTTCATCCACTATTTCAGGATGCCCCACCAGTTGCATCACTCTCTCGGCGATAGATTGCGCTGAGGTTGAGACTGCTACCCACTTGCCATCTTTTGTCCGATAAGTGTTACGCGGCGCATTATTAACTGACCGATTTCCACTTCTTTTCTGAATCTGACCGAGTTGGTCGTAGACGATCGGTTGTGGTCCGAGAATCGCAAAGATAGGTTCAATGATCGCCAAATCGATCACTTGATTTTCAGCCCCATGAGTATTGCGATGGAAAATCGCTGTCATGATTGCTTGGGCCGTGGCCAATGCTGCAATTCCATCGGCTAGACCGAACGGCGGCAGAGTCGGTGGCCCATCAGCTAATCCAGTGATCGCAGCAAAACCACTCATCGACTCTGCGAGAGTCCCGAAGCCAGGTCTATTAGAATATGGACCAAATTGACCGAAACCGGTTACCCGGGCAATGATCAATCGAGGGTTGATTGCGTGGAGCACTTCTGGTCCGATTCCCCAGCGCTCGAAGGTTCCGGGGCGAAAATTCTCTACTAATACATCTGCGTTCAGCACAAGCTTTTTGAGAAGCTCAGCCCCCTCGGACATTCCGAGATTAATCGCAATGCACTTCTTATTCCTGGAAAGGGACGCCCACCAGAGGGGAATCCCCTCTTTGCTCGGTCCGTGGGTTCGAACTGGGTCGCCCTTACTCGGATGTTCGATCTTGATTACGTCGGCCCCGTAGTCGGCTAGGACCGTAGTTGCCATGGGACCTGCGAAGAGAGTCGCGCAGTCCAAGATCCGCAAGCCTGAGAGTGCCCCTAATGCCTCTGTTCCACCTGTTGAAATCACGTTCCAAGTTTATAGGGGAAGGTGGAAGAGAACAAGGGGACCAGTGTACTTTCCCACCAGACGGAATGCTGTTACGGTTAGTGGAATGCATCGGTTAGTCAGCCATTGTCCAAGCTCGGTTATCGCCAGACGTAGGGGTGTTTTATGGTAGAAAAGAGTGCACGGACGCAGATGATTGCCACCGTTGAACGAGCAGCGGATGTCTTGCTGCTTTTCTCCAGAACATCCTCACGAGACCTTGGCGTGACCGATATTGCCGAGGCCCTTGGGTTATCAAAAGCCGCGGTCCATCGGATTTTAGCCTCGCTTCGTAGTCGTGGCTTTATTGAGCTAAATCTGGAAACTCGCCGTTATCGGCTTGGCGCGTCTTCACTGGCATTGGGACTTTCTTACTTGGAAAGTATTGACCTCCGCTCAATGGTGATACCTGAGCTTGAGGCTCTTTCAGCAGCATCGATGGAAACGGCCACTCTCTCCATTCGAACGGGGGACCAACGGATGTATATCCACCAGGTCTGTCCTGCGCGCGAGATCGTGATGTCGGTCGTCATCGGGGTTCCATACCCCTTGCATTCGGGCAGCTCATCAAAAGCCTTTCTTGCTTTTCTCGGCGAGGAGGAAATTGAGAGATATCTCCATGAAGAGCTGGAGGCCCTGACTCCGAATACGAAAACCAATGTTCAGGAATTGCGAGAAAATCTCGCACAGATTCGCGATAAGGGTTATGCGCAATCATTTGGAGAGCGGCAACCGGGTGCAGCATCTATTGCTGCTCCGCTCTTGGATCACAATGGTAAACCTGCGGCGGTAATCAGTCTCTGCGGACCTGCGGAGCGCATATCAAATGAATGGGAACTTTGTATTCCTTTACTGACGAGTACTGCTGAGCGGTTATCACGCCAACTTGGATTTCTACCAAAATAGTTCAACGTTCCCAAGAAAGATCGAGGAAGGAAGCTCATGCCAATGTATGACCTACTAATCAAGGACGGCACCCTTGTAATTCCATACACCGGAGAAGTAAAAGCCGACATTGCGATGAAAGATGGAAAGATTGCTGCAATTGGTATGGAGATTCCCGCGATCGAGTCAGCGCAAGTGCTCAACGCCCAAGGAAAAATGATTTTTCCGGGCGCCGTAGACGCGCACTTTCACATAGGTATTTACCGCGACATGCAGATCGATGCTTTTGAGGAGACTCGCTCTTCACTCGTCGGCGGGGCGACTACCATCATTTCTTATTTCCGCACTGGACAGCATTACCTGAATAAGACGGGCTCTTATGAGGAGATATTCCCAGAAGTTCTTAGAGCTGTTTCAGGACATCTCCATACTGATACCGGTTTCCATGTTGCTCCAATGACCTCTGACCAAGTTGGAGAAATTTCTTCACTTGTCTCAGGGCATGGCATTACTTCCTTCAAGTACTATATGTTCTACAAAGGATTTGATCTTGCTGCCAATAGTCGTGATTCAAAATCCTTC
>JBAZYI010000111.1:0-4273 GCA_041659345.1 Candidatus Nanopelagicaceae bacterium
GCCGTAATTGACGCTAGGAATTCGGATCATTTCTTGGCATAAAGTGATCGCGTCCGCTTCAAGCTCCGAACGCTGGGATTGCGATGAATTGTGGCTGCTCTGAGATGTCATGTCGGCATTCTCCCCTATAAACGAGGGAAATTTTGTATCCTGTCCTCCGCATTGATATCGTTGCGTCTCACTCGTCCGGGTGGCGGAATTGGCAGACGCGCTAGCTTGAGGTGCTAGTGCCCGAAAGGGCTTCGGGGTTCAACTCCCCGTTCGGACACGATCTTAGGGGCAGTTGCCCACCCAAGTAATACAGTTCCCGAGTGGTTTCGTGCGATCCTCATGGACTTTCACCAAGTTGAACACCCCAAGTCCAGGTCCCTGCAAGGTTCGAAACCTAACCGTCCAATGGCAGATGTAGATACTTCGGACGATCTTTAGAATGCATCTAGCCAACTACCGTCGTGATCGAGTCAATCAAAACGAATTCCAGATTTTAGGAAACAAGGATCAATCAGGGATTACTTCGGAGATTTTCGCGACGACGATGTAACGGGATTTGAACTCCACCCACCTAAATCCCATGCCGGCGAAAAACGCTTCCCTAATCGCCGTGGGCTCTCTCCGGTCAACATCTAGGGCGACATGAGTACAACTATGACTCTTTGCTTCATAGCAAAAGGAACGAACCATTTCGGCTCCGTAGCCCATTCTTCGGAAGTCTTTCCCGATGAGTAAATCAAATATCCATGCTTGATCTCCCCTTTGGTCTGCGGTGCACCACTCTTCAGAAAACGGCTCATTGAATGTGCCGCTTAGAAAGGCGACAATTTCATTGTCTACTATCCCAACAAGGGTGGGCCAGTGCCAGTCATCTCGCAAGTCTTGAGCTCTGATTTTCCAATATTCCGCACTCAAAAATTCGCAGACCTCGTCAAGATTTTCTTGATTCAACTTATGAATTTTCAGGGCAATTGCCATGATGGAAGTTTAGTTAAAATCGGATTTGTCTCAATCAACCCTCCCCAAAGAGCTTGTCGAAATTCAACAAACTTCAAATTTAGGCAAATTGGACGAATTATTTATCTCTTCCTACATCGACTCTGCATTGGACGAAAACGCAGGACCGCGGCTTCGAATTAGGGGCTCAAATGCTTTGCCTCCATAAGGACCAAAACGCCAATATCTAGAAGCCGAGGATAATTAGGGTTTTCTCTAATTGACCCACCTCGCCCCTGCATCGGCTCAGAACATCGCAATTGCAATCGTGGAAAGATTTGTTGTGTAGCGCAGACATCGGGCAGACCCTAAAGGGGCACCGACGGCTATGCGACGCTCTTAAGACTACGCATGAAACGGGTGGAAACCTACCCACGAATCGGGGTTCAACTCCCCGTTCGGAGACTCATTTGTGCAGGCCAACCGGATCTCAGATTGGGCTACACGCCTTGAAAATCAGGGGCCACGATTTCTTCAGATCTGCAATCAACTGATTGAAACGAGTGTTAAGTTGCCTGACCCTCGTCGTTTGACTCAGTTTCGTCGTCCGTATGTTATTGACGATCTTCAGCAACTCCTGGTTGACGTAAACGATGTGATCACGATTCTTCTTACATGCGGCCGTGCCGTTGCTGGCAGGGACAGGTACTGGAACGAATTCCCCGTTTCTGGCCACGACCGATGGTGCGACACCGCATGCTGAATTGGCTCGCTCGACATTTTTCGCCAGCGCCGCCTTGCCGCCTGATGTTTGTTTAAGAGTGCGTTGGTAAATCGCCTCCACCGCGGGTGTGAGAGTCGACATCTTCGCGAGTTTGGCGTTCATGCTCGTGTTGTAGCGATTTTGCGCTTGAACCGCAAGGTTGCCGATTACTAATAAGTCACGCCATGCGACACAGAGCGGTGTTCCATTGTTAACGGGCAATTTCACGGAGAGAAGCAGAGGCACAATATGAGACGACGCACTTGGGGTCGCCTTCAGAATGACAGTGGCGATAAGAGAAAATTCCTCTTGCCTGGTGCTCGGGTAAGGATCTTCGTTCTTGGTGTCGACTTGAAGGTAATAGGTACCCGCTGGAAACTTCGCTTCGCTCAATGGCTCCGACGTGAATGTGTAGGTGGCATTCTCAGCATAACTTGGTAACAACCATGACCCCCTGCACGTGCCTTTATTGTTACAAGGCATGATGGGACCGTATGTCGTCACAGCAACGGGAGTTGCATTGACGGGATCGTTGTCTATCAGAACAAACCCACCAAAAGTCATGCCGTCAGGTGCCGTGAATTGAACAACCAGCCGGCGTTGATCATCGACTATGGCGGAGACGATCGTGGGTGGATGTCCGCTACGCCAGGCATTTTCAGCTATCACGGGCCCTGTCGACAAACTCAAAAGGACGACCGATAAACTTGCAACAAGTGCAACAAAAAGGCGTTGAGATTTTGATGGCCACATCGCAGTTCCTTTTTTTCGATCTTTCCATTATATGAAGATGAGTCAGAATTAGGTGAGTGGTGGTGCTAGTTGCGGAAGAGTTGAAAAGAATCCAGGTCGAATTGGGTGTCTATATCTTTCCCGGATGCCCACCTATCAAGTTCCACAAAGACGATATCTGACCTGGTGGAAAGATAAGCCTGCGCACCAACATCGCCGACCGCGCTATCGATTATCCCACCCCAGTGAGCGCGGGAAAATTTGACGGGGTGTCCAGGCTTTCCCCCGAAGGTACCCATAACGATCTCCCCTGGAGACGAACGGATCTGTGCGACTGCTGTCGCGGTAAGGCCTGGCAAGTCAACGAGAGAGACTATGACGCTCTCTATTTCTGGCATTGAGGAGATATGAGTTAGACCAGTCCGAAGCGATGAACCCATCCCTTCACGCCAATTTTCGTTGATGATTATTTTGGCTCCGGGAACTTCGCCAATCCATGCACCCAGTACTACGTAAACATCCGAACATCCCGCTTCTCTTAACATGGACACTGCGCGGTCGACAAGACGCTCACCAGCTATTTCAATCTGGGCCTTTGCAGTGCCCATCCGGGAACCATTTCCGGCTGCCAAAACTAAAGCTACGGTCATGCAAGTTCATCCTCTCAAAAAAACGCAAGAGTCGAGTTACCACACCTTAAATCATGAAAGGTCATCTTCTCCCATCGCAAGGCATCTACTACAGTTAAAGATATGCGTGAGATCATTGACGAGATACAACCTTGGTTCGCCAGTGGTCAATCTTTTGCCTTAGCAACCGTAACTAAAACGTGGAATTCAGCACCGCGCCCAGTTGGCGCCGCAATGGCTGTTTCGCAATCGGGCCAGGTTATTGGCAGCGTATCCGGCGGTTGTGTTGAAGGTGCCGTCTATGAGAGCGCATTAGAAGTACTCAAAACTGGTCAATCGCGAACCGTGACCTATGGTGTCAGTGACGCCAATGGCTTTGCGGTCGGTCTAACGTGCGGAGGCACTATTGAATTATTTATTCAAATTGTTTCCCAGAAAGATTTTCCGCATTTCAATTTGATTGTGGATGCAATCAAGGAGCAGAGACCGATTGCAATCGCAACCCTCATCAGTGGTCCAGGCACACCCGGGGTGCACATAGTTTTCGACCATGAAGAAGTCCACGGGACTCTAAGTGTTCCTGGACTAGATTATTGCGTTGTTGAAGATGGTCGCGGGCTTCTGAGCCAAGGTATAACCAGAACCATTGAATTGGGACCTGCGGGCGAGCGGATGATGGATGAAGTTTCGATATTTATTGAGTCCTTTGCCCTCGCCCCCAGGATGATTCTCTTCGGCGCGATGGAGTTTGCTACAGCGGTCTGCCAAATGGGGAAATTCCTCGGTTACCACGTCACGGTATGCGATGCTCGAGTGCCCTTTGCAACCAAGGAAAGATTTCCGGAGGCTGATCTAGTAGTTGTCGATTGGCCTCATAGATATCTGGCGACTCTTGAGATCGATGAACGCGCGATCATTTGCGTTCTAACGCACGATCCTAAGTTTGATGTGCCAGTGTTGCAGATCGCACTACGTACAAACGCAGGATATGTCGGAGCAATAGGAAGCCGTCGTACACACGCAGATCGACTACGCCGCTTGCGCGAGATAGGGATGACGGAAGCCGAACTAGCGCGCCTGCGCTCCCCTATTGGACTAGATATTGGTTCAAGGACTCCAGAAGAAATCGCGGTTTCAATCGCAGCCGAAATCATCTCGGATTTGACCGGTGGAACGCGAGCGCCTCTATCCGAAGGCACGAATCCGATCCATAAGATTCCTT
>JBAZYI010000112.1:0-4003 GCA_041659345.1 Candidatus Nanopelagicaceae bacterium
TTGGGTGACGGTCAACTGCTTCGAAGCACGCCAACTCTGTCTCAACTTGAAAATACCGAGAAGAAACTCCTTGCAATCGCTGAAGAAATCCTGACCGCGATTGAATTAGAGGTCTGGCGACCTAGCCCCTCACGATTATGCGACTGGTGTTCATTCAAGAGTATCTGTCCAGCTTTTACTAGTTAGGGTTCCACTCCTTGAATAAGGAGAGCAATTTTTCTCGATCCAATTCCCGGACTGTGTTCACGACTCTCACCCGCTCACTCTCTACTATCGGAACGAGATGCGGGATTGCGACGACGAAACCGCCGCTCGCCCGTGCGGCATCAACTCCAGGAAGTGAATCTTCCAGGATGAGGCAGTGGGTAATATTCACACCCAACATATCTGCAGACTTCAAATACCCCTCCGGATCTGGCTTGGTATTTCTCACGTCATCACTTGAGATAGAAACCATAAAGCGGTGATCAGGCAGGCTTTCCAGGACCGCGTCTATTAGGACTCTTGGACTAGCTGATACGAGCGCGACTGGGATAGCGAATTCTGCACAGACTTGGAGTAGTTCGTCAGCGCCATCCATCAGTATTGCGCCTTGGTGCAATTTCTCGGCCATGCGAGCGATGAGGGAATCCCTGAAAAACTCGGGACTCTCGACCTTGCCCGCTAAATTATGCATATATTCACCCACGCGATCCAGTGGTCCACCTAAGCAGTTCGCCTGATCTTGGGATGTCCACGCATATCCGTATTCATCCATGAGTTCTGTCTCACTTAGGAGCCAGAGGGGCTCGGTATCTACAAGGGTTCCATCCATATCGAAGAGAATGGCACTAAAAAAAGTGCCGTCATGTGGATTCATATTCGTCCATCAATTTGCCCATTAATTTGCATTGAAATACTTTGCCTCCGGATGGTGAACAATGATGGCCGAAGTGGATTGCTCCGGATGTAACTGGAATCCTTCAGAAAGTTCCACACCAATCCGCTCAGGTTCGAGAAGAGCGCAGAGTTGAACCTGTTGCTCGAGGTCGGGGCAGGCCGGATACCCAAAAGAATATCTCGATCCTCGATAACCCTGATCCAAAATTCCTTGGAGGTCAGCGGAATCCTGATCTTTTACAAGTAGTTCTTCCCGCACACGCGCATGCCAATGTTCGGCCAATGCTTCGGTCAGTTGCACCGAAAGCCCATGCAGTTCCAGATAATCACGGTAGGCATTTGCAGCGAAGAGTTTGCCAGTCGCTTCACTTACGACACTGCCCATCGTGACAATCTGGAAGGCAACGACATCGGTTCTGCCAGAGTCTTTGGACGCGAAAAAATCTGCTAAACAGAGGCGTCTATCTCTCCGCTGTCGCGGGAAAGTGAATCTGACCCTTTCCTGCCCTTGGAGTGGTCCGTCGTGGTGCAAAATGATCAGGTCATTTCCATCGCTGACGCATGGGAAGTATCCGTAGACGACCGCGGCATTGAGCCAACCCTGTGATTGAGCATCGTTGAGAAGTTTACGAAGTTGTGGACGCCCCTCGGTCTGCGCCATTAATTCGTACTCGCCGCGGGCTCCTTTAAGCCCCCATTGCCCAACAAAGAGTGCGCGTTCATCCAACATCCCTGCATACTCGGCTAGCGCCACTCCCTTAATGATTCGGCTGCCCCAGAAAGGAGGATCTGGAATATCGACGTCTGTGGCAACATCGCTGGGCGTAGTGTCAATGACGTGATCTTCATTAACCTGAGAACTTGCTCTGACGCGACGTTCGCGTAATGGTGGCAATGCTGCACCAGGTTCGCCGCGTTTGATTGCCATAATGGTGTCCATAAGACGCAAACCTTCGAAAGCATCTCGTGCATAACGGACTTCTCCAGGGAACCTGCCGGCAAGATCCTGTTCGACATAAGCGCGCGTCAGGGCCGCTCCTCCGAGAACGATTGGCCACTTCTGATCCAAACCACGGGATGTGATCTCTTCTAGATTTTCTCTCATGATGACAGTGGACTTAACTAGAAGGCCGCTCATCCCGATTGCATCTGCCTTCGATTCCGTCGCCGCATCGATAATCTGGTTGATCGTCTGTTTAATACCGATATTGACGGTGCGGTATCCATTATTGGAAAGGATGATGTCAACTAAATTCTTCCCAATATCGTGAACATCTCCTCGTACAGTGGCAAGGACGATGACTCCCCTGCCATCTTCCCCGGTTTTCTCCATAAACGGTTCGAGGTATGCCACTGCAGTTTTCATAACCTCCGCGCTCTGTAGCACAAACGGAAGTTGCATCTCGCCTCTTCCAAAGAGTTCGCCGACCTCCTTCATGCCTTCAAGCAGAAATGTATTAATGACTTCTAAGGGTGCAATCCCCTGATTCAGGGCTTCTTGAAGATCTGCTTCTAGACCTACCTTCTCGCCGTCAATGATGCGTCTGGTAAGCCGTTCTGTAAGTGGAAGCGCAGCCAATTCCGCCGCCCTGGTGAGTTTCGATGTGGCGACCTCAACGCCTTCAAAAAGGTTGAGAAATTCAGTCAGAGGGTCGTAGACGCATAGATCGTCTTCATAACGTCGACGATCGTAAATGAGATCAAGGGCGACGTCCTTCGCTCGCGCATCTATACGGGCCATGGGTGTGATTTTTGATGGGTGGACAATTGCTGAGTCCAATCCTGCGAGAGCCGCCTCGTGGAGAAAGACTGAATTGAGAACAATACGCGCAGCCGGATTGAGACCGAAGGAAACGTTGCTGACACCCAAAGTAGTTTGGACATCAGGAAAATCAATCTTGATCTGTCGAATGGCATTGATGGTCTCAATTCCATCGCGTCGGGTTTCTTCCTGGCCTGTGGCAATCGGAAAGGTGAGGCAGTCAATCAAAATATCGCCAGTGGCCAAACCCCATTTCCCAGTCAGCTCTTCGATGAGTCTTCGCGCCACTCGGACTTTCCACTCGGTATCTCGTGCTTGACCAGCCTCATCAATTGTGAGAGCAACTACGGCCGCTCCATGCTCCTTTACCAGAGGCATGACACGGGCAAAGCGCGAACTGGGACCATCGCCGTCTTCAAAGTTAACGGAGTTAATGATGCAACGTCCTCCGAGCTGTTCAAGCCCGGCCTTAATCACAGGTGGCTCAGTGGAATCGAGCATGATGGGAAGAGTTGATGATGTAGCAAATCGACTAGAGATCTCCTGCATATCTTTCACTCCGTCGCGACCAACATAGTCCACAGAAAGATCCAGCATGTGCGCGCCGTCGCGAATTTGATCACGCGCGATCTCAACGCAAGACTGCCAGTCCTCTGCCAGGAGAGCATCTCGAAATGCCCGCGAACCATTCGAGTTTGTTCGCTCGCCGATTGCCATGTAAGCGAGATCCTGCCTAAAAGGTACGTACTGATAAAGCGAGGAAGCTCCAGGTTCGACTTGAGGGTTTCTTTTTGCGGGAACAATCCCTTTGAGGGCGCTAACGACTTCGAGTAAATGCGCAGGAGTCGTGCCGCAGCAACCACCCACTAATGAAACTCCGTACTCGTTTACGAAGACGCTGAGCGCTGCGGCCAATTCCTTGGGCGTTAAGGGATACGTTGCTCCATCTGGGCCGAGAATCGGAAGTCCGGCATTTGGCATGACAGAAATTCCGGCGTGTGACGACTTGCTGAGATACCTCAAGTGCTCGGACATTTCAGCGGGTCCGGTGGCACAGTTGAGTCCAATGAGATCAATACCCAATGGTTCGAGAGCATTGAGCGCGGCCCCGATTTCCGAGCCCAAGAGCATTGTGCCGGTGGTTTCAACGGTCACCTGAGCAATTAAGAGAACATCTCGGCCACTCTCTTCTATAGCAACACGTGCACCATTTATCGCTGCTTTCGCCTGCAATAGGTCTTGCGCAGTTTCAATGAGAAGTCCATCAACACTCGCGTCGACAAGTCCTTTGGATGCTAGGTAGTAAGCATCTTTCAACTTTTGATATGTCGTATGCCCCAAGCTTGGCAATTTTGTACCCGG
>JBAZYI010000113.1:0-3783 GCA_041659345.1 Candidatus Nanopelagicaceae bacterium
CATTGCCGCAGTGATATCCGCAACGGTGCAGAGTTGGGCTAGGTCTTCGCAAGCCAATATCAGCATCCCGAGCATTCCATCAGTGCCATTGATGAGAGCCAAACCCTCCTTTGCTTGGAGTTCAATCGGTTTCAGGCCCGCTGCATTCATCGCCTCCAACGAAGGCATTTGATTTCCCTGTGCATCGTGAACGACGCCCTCGCCCATCATGGCAAGTGCACAGTGCGCAAGAGGTGCCAAATCTCCACTGCAACCGAGGGAACCGAATTCTGGGACTACCGGGGTAATGCCGGAGTTGAGAAAATCAACGTACGCCTTCGCAACTTCCACTCGTACCCCCGTGCGACCAGAGGCCATAGTTCGCAATCTCAAAAACATCAATGCTCTCACCACCTCACGTTCAACCGCTGGGCCTACTCCCGCCGCATGCGATCGGATCAGTGATTTTTGAAGTTGAGTTCTGTCCTGCACGTCAATGTGGCGATTTGCCAGGGCGCCAAAGCCGGTGGAGACTCCGTAGACAGGGACCCCACCTGCTGCATAGGCATCAATATATTTTCGTGTTTCACTAATCGCTTCATTTGCCTCAGGCGATAAGGCGACCTCTGCACCGTGTCGCGCGACCGCAATTACATCCTCGAATGTAACCCCACTTGTATCGAGAGTTACGACGCGTTTGAAGTTATTTAATCCGTCTGCCATTGCGCCATACCTCATCTATTAACGGAACCCCTGGGCGATACGCCAGGTTTATGTAAGAAGTGGTGCTCAGTATTGAAAAATCGGCACGTGCGCTCACTCCGAGGTGGCCGACGTCTTCGCGCCGAAGTGCCCTCGCCCCACCCTTTGTCGCAGACCAAATGGCTTGCTCTGGAGAAAAGTGAAGATCGCGCACCGCAATTGCAATAACAAATGGAATGTTGGTTGTGTAGGAGCTGCCAGGATTGCAATCGGAGGCCAGAGCAACATTAACTCCGGCTTCAAAAAGCCTTCGGGCATCAGAATAATTCGATCGGGTTGAAAACTCCGCCGCAGGTAAGAGAGTTGCCAGAGTTTGCGAATTAGCGAGTAAGGCGATGTCATCATCTGAGAGGTGACTTACATGGTCTACCGATGCTGCGCCAAGTTCTACCCCGATCTGCACCCCCTCGCCAGGTTCGAGTTGATTGGCGTGAAGCCGAGGAAGCAGGCCACGCGCGATTCCTGCTTTGAGAATCCTTCTGGTCTGTTCGCCCGTGAAGGCACCTTTATCGCAGAATACATCGATCCATTTTGCGTTTGGTAGAGCAGCATCCAACATTGGACCACAAACTAGATCCACGTACTCCTCGGGGCTATCTCGATATTCCATAGGAACAATGTGGGCACCTAAGAAGGTTGTCTCGTCAGTGAGTTGCTTGGCAACTACGAGCGAACGAGCTTCGTCATCGACGGTCAATCCATATCCAGACTTACATTCAATTGTTGTCGTACCCGATGCATTTGCTTCAGCAATCAGGCGTCGACCACTTTGGAGCAAATGACCATCTGACGCTCTCCGAGTCAGTTCTACGGTGTAATTGATGCCGCCTGCGGCATAAGGCTCTCCCTGCATTCGGGCGCGAAACTCATCGCTTCGATCCCCCGCGAAGACGAGATGGGTGTGGCTATCAACAAATCCCGGAATGACACACCTCCCCTGTGCGTCGATCCGGTTGGGAATTTCATTTCTCGAAGCAGAAGACGACTCTCCGACCCAAGAAATTGCGCCATCTTCCATAAGGAATGCTCCGTCTTTGATTAATCCCAGAGGGCTTCCATCTATCAATGGGTCATTGGTAACAAGTAATCCAATGTTATCGACCAAGGTTCGAGTCATAGCTATTCCACATCCAGCATCGGCACATGAACATGCTTGCGTCGTGCGGTGCCGATTGCTTCGTCATATCCGGCATCCACGTGTCGGATAACACCCATGCCTGGATCGTTTGCCAACACTCTGGCAAGTTTCTGACCTGCCAACTTTGTACCGTCGGCAACAGTGACTTGTCCCGCATGAATAGAACGACCAATACCGACACCTCCACCATGATGAATCGAGACCCACGATGCACCGGATGCAACATTGATCATCGCGTTGAGGAGTGGCCAATCTGCTATCGCATCGGATCCATCTTTCATTGCTTCAGTCTCTCGATACGGGGATGCTACTGAGCCACAGTCCAAGTGATCGCGGCCAATAACTATTGGTGCAGATACTTCTCCGCTGGCAACGAGATCATTAAACGCAATACCGGCTTTATCTCTCTCGCCATATCCGAGCCAACAAATTCGTGCGGGCAGGCCTTGAAAGGCCACTTTCGCCTGGGCCATCCTGATCCAGCGATGAAGCCCTTCATTTTCTGGAAAAAGATCAAGGACTGCTTTATCGGTGCGATAAATGTCTTTCGGATCCCCCGAAAGAGCTACCCAACGGAAAGGTCCTTTGCCTTCGCAGAAAAGAGGACGAATGTATGCGGGAACAAAACCAGGAAATGCAAATGCTCGATCAAAGCCACCCTGTCGCGCTTCATCACGAATAGAATTTCCATAATCAAAGACTTCTGAACCTTTATCTAGAAATCCGACCATGGCTTCCACGTGCTTTGCCATCGAGTTGCGAGCGCGGAGAGTAAACCCCTCCGGATCATCAATGGCCAATTGCGCGGCTTCGTGAAATTCAACACCGATCGGAACGTAAGAAAGCGGATCATGAGCCGAAGTCTGGTCAGTAACAATATCGATAGGTACATCCATCGCAAGGAGTTGCGGAACAACAACCGCGGCATTTCCAACAAGGCCAACTGAGAGCGGCTTGCCTGCAGATTTTGCCTTTAAGACCCGATCAATTGCGTCATTGAGATCTTGTGCGATTTCATCCAAGTATCGCGTTTCTATTCTCTTCTCGAGGCGAGTTCTATCAATGTCTACAATCAAACAAACACCGCCATTCATCGTGACGGCTAATGGCTGCGCACCTCCCATTCCACCACAGCCCGCAGTCAGAGTGAGCGTGCCTTGGAGCGTCCCCTTGTACCGCTTCCGCGCGATGGCGGCGAAAGTTTCATATGTTCCTTGCAAGATCCCTTGCGTCCCGATGTAAATCCAAGAACCAGCTGTCATCTGCCCGTACATCGTGAGGCCAAGTTGTTCTAGACGACGAAATTCTGGCCAGGTCGCCCAGTCTCCGACAAGATTTGAGTTTGCAATCAATACCCTCGGCGCCCACTCGTGCGTTTGAAAGACGCCAACCGGTTTGCCCGATTGAACAAGTAGGGTTTCGTCATCCTTAAGTTTTGTCAGAGTCCTGACGATTGAATCAAAAGATGGCCAGTCACGCGCAGCTTTGCCAGTACCGCCGTATACAACAAGTTTCTCTGGATGTTCGGCTACTGCCGGGTCAAGGTTGTTGTGAAGCATGCGAATTGCGGCTTCTTGACCCCAACCAAGAGCACTCATTTTTGAACCTGTAGCCGCGTGAAGAATTCTTGAACCTGACTGACTCTTCGTCATGCCTAGACAATAGCGCGGCTTAGCGAAGATGTCCGCGTTCGTTTGCGGATCTCATTGCGCGTAATCCATCGCTTGGCCAGATCGAAATCGTCGAGATCGAACAAGGCGCAACATCAATATGGAAGATGCTCTCAGCAGAGCCGCCAATCGCAAGCCTTATGGCTTGCTTAATCACCCCATTGTGGCACACAACAACAATTCGCTTGCCTGGGTATTTGGCAACGAGTTTGTCGATGGCCTCGTCGACTCTCC
>JBAZYI010000114.1:0-3730 GCA_041659345.1 Candidatus Nanopelagicaceae bacterium
ATCCAATGGGGTATCCGAATCAATTCCCATGACGGTCGCACCAACATCACGCATCTGCATCAGCATTGAACCAGTTTTAGTTCCGAAGTGAACTCGTGGTACTGGAAGATCTGAAAGCGAATCCATAACGAATTTAGAATGTGGCGCAGCAAAAGTCGAATACTCGTCAGGTGATAATTTTCCTGCCCACGAATCAAAGAGTTGGAGCGCACTAGCTCCAGCCATAACTTGGGCTCGGATAAAGGTGCTGGTTGTTCGAGATACCCAAGAAAGTATGTCGTGCCAAAGTTGCGGGTCATTCTTCATTAGTGATCGAGTGATTGGTAGATCTTTCGATGGAGCTCCTTCAATTAAATATGAAGCGAGTGTGAACGGGGCCCCACCAAAACCGATCAGGGGTGTCGAGCCAAGTTCTGCAATAACGATTTCGATCGCTTGGGTGATTGGAGTCAGTGCATTGATATCGAGTTCTTTAAGATTATTTAAGTCTTGCCTTGTATGAACGGGGTGATCGAGTACTGGCCCTATTCCTGAAACTATGTCTACATCCACACCCGCTAATCGAAGTGGGATCACAATGTCACTAAAAAATATTGCAGCATCTACTTTATGGCGGCGCACTGGTTGAAGTGTTATTTCAGCGGCCATTTCGGGTCGCAGACAGGACTCCAACATTGGAATCCCTCTCCGTATGGATCGATATTCAGGAAGAGATCGACCGGCCTGACGCATCATCCAGACTGGTTTGTACGACGTGCGAATGCCTTGGTACGCCTTAATAACCTGAGAATCGGCTGTCAGGCCAGAGGCGAGCGGATGATCCAACGGCAGGGACACGAGAGCATCATGCCATTGAATTGGGACTACTATTCGCGAGTGGCGTTGGTATTAATTGGTGCGAGTCATCACAATCTCTCGCTTGCTAAACTCGAATTGCTTGAGCGTGAAGCAAGTGTCATTCGAACCCGTCTTTTCAACTCCTCAAGTATCGAGCACGGAATAACTGGCGGAGTTCTCATATCCACGTGCAATCGTTTTGAGGTTTATTTCGATACCGATAGATTCCATAGCGCCGTCGATCGCGTTATCGAAATGATTGGGGATATCTCCGGTTTGAAAGAAGCAGAGATTAATCAGGTGCTTCAAGTATCTAGTGGCATGGCCGTGGTCCAGCATCTTTTTGCGGTGACCGCGGGCCTTGAGTCCATGATTATCGGTGAGGCCGAAATCGCTGGTCAAGTTCGCAGTTCTTTCAAATTAGCTCAAAAAGAGAAGAGCACGACACCACATCTGGAGCAGCTCTTTCAACGGGCCCTTGCCAATTCGAAAGTGGTGACACACTCAACTGGCCTTGGAGCGGCGGGTCGGTCAATTGCAGATGTTGGACTTACCGTTGTTCAGAATCGATATGGGGAGATTGCGGGCAAGCAGACAGTCGTGATCGGAACGGGTGCTTATTCTCGAGTCGTAATTGCTGCTCTACAACGTAGGGGCTGTCAAGAAATTTCGGTTTATTCGACCAGTGGGCGTGCCCACCAGTTTAGTCAATCCCACAATACGAAAGAGATATTGAGCAATGGACTAGCTGAGGCAATCGCTAGGGCAGATTTGGTTATCGCCTGCAGCGGCAATGCGAATCCGATCATTGACGTTTCGCTAATAAGGGCAACTCGTGGAGGAATGAAAACGCTTCCGATTATTGATGTTGGGCTTACATCTGATCTAATGCCTGAGGTGAAAAGTTTGGCCGAGGTTGATGTTATTGACCTCGAAGTTATTCGTGATAACGCCCCTAGCGAGCATGGCGAGGAGATCTTCCAAGCCCATGACATCGTACAAAAGGCTGTACTTGAATTTGAGAATGAACAGTCAGCTCGATCGATGGATCCGGCCGTTGCCGCAATGCGATCTCATGTGGGAATTTTTATAGACCTCGAAGTTAAGCGTGTAAGAGATAAATCCGGAGATGAAGTCGCGGATCAAGTCGAGCAATCATTGCTCCGAGTAACAAATGCTCTGCTACACACTCCGTCAGTAAGGGCACGTAGCCTCATTCGCTCGGGGGATCAGAGCGATTACCGTCAGGCTTTGCAGGTGCTTTTCGGCATTGAGCTTGAAACACTGAAAGATGTCTAGTCGAGTTTTTCTTCTGGGAACTCGTGGGAGTCTGCTGGCAACGACCCAAGCACGTCTAGTGGCAAATTTATTGAAGTCCAGCGCTGGTTTTGAGATATCTGAAACCATTATTCGCACGGAAGGGGATGACACTTCTACATCGCTCACAAGTCCAGCGCAACCCGGCGTTTTTGTAACAGCGTTGAGAGCAGCATTGGTAGCGGGTGATGTGGATCTGATAGTTCACTCCTATAAGGACCTTCCTTCTCTTCCCGAACCCGGCATCGTCATCGCCGCTATTCCAAAGAGGGAAGATCACAGAGATGCTCTTATCTCCCGAGAAAATCTCACTCTCTTAGAATTGCCAACGGGCGCACGTGTTGGAACTTCGTCGCCCCGTCGGGCTGCGCGAATTAGCCACCTTCGCCCCGATCTTGAAGTCGTCCCGATGCGCGGAAACGTGGATTCTCGCCTGTCGAAGGTCTCTCGGGGTGAGTTTGACGCTGCCGTCCTTGCGGTCGCAGGACTAAACCGCGTTGGACTCGCAGAGAGGATAACCGCGTACTTCACCGAAGATCAATTACTGCCCGCTCCAGCACAAGGCGCACTCGCAATTGAGTGTCGCAGCGACGATAGGCGATTGATGGAGGCGCTTTCATTGTTGGATGATCCGTACACAAGACTTACAACCACGGCCGAGCGCGCGGTTCTAGTTGGGATATCGGCAACATGCGCCACGGCCATCGGTGCATTTGCAACATACCAGAATGGAATCCTAAACCTGGTCGCCGAACTTTCCGCATCGGATGCTGATGAGCACGAAAGACGTTCTGCTACCCGAGAAAATCTGCAGCTAGATGATCTATCAATGGCACACGCTCTCGGACTCTCAGTGGCGCAGGCGATCATGAATACTTCACTTGGTTCACGATTAGGTTTGACTCGTGATTAAGCCAGTGTTGCTGATTCGAAGTGAGAATAATGAAGTCGACTCGGCCGCTCTTGGAAAGATTGGGATTCCTTCACTCGTTGACCCCTATTTGGAGATCACGGTCGCAAGTGATCAAAGAGAGGGAATGAAACTCTTCGAACTTTTGCGTTCCTCAACGGAGCCGCTCTGGGTCATCGCTACTTCGAGCAACTCGATTCGCTACTGGGCGCAGATGATTGGAGAAGAGCAATTTCGATCTGAGTTACAAACCCGTGAAAGTTTGAATTTCGCAGCCATAGGTGAGGCCACTGCTCACACTCTTCGACAATATGGTGCACCTGTCGTCTTCCTCCCTTCCCACCCTGATGCCGCAACGTTGGCTGAGGAGCTCGTACTGTTGGATCGACGATCTCGCGCTCTCATACCTGGTGGAAATCTTGCGATGCCAAATTTGCCTTTGATTTTGCGGAAGTCTGGGTGGATTGTGGGTACGGCGGAGGTTTATAGGACTTCCCGAGTAAGTGTGGAACCCCAGTCCGCGAGTCTTCTTAGAAAAGGTGAGTTCAGTGCCGTGCTCCTGCGCTCGCCGAGCGCAGTGGACGCGCTGGCGCATTTTGTTCCCAAGCCACTAGTACCGTTAGTTTGTGCAGGGTCCACGACTGCTTCTGCGGTATACGCTCACGG
>JBAZYI010000115.1:0-3694 GCA_041659345.1 Candidatus Nanopelagicaceae bacterium
TGAAGGTGATCCGCTCCAAGATTTAAAAGCAGCCCCGACCAGGCTTTCGTTATGGCCGAAAGTGTCCCAACTGGGCGCGTAAATATCGGCAGTATCAAGGAGAGTCACTCCTGCGTCCAATGTCGCATGAATAACTCGGAAAGCTTCTTCACGATCATTGAGAATCGGTGCGTTAGTGGTGGACATTCCTGACAACTGCATGCAACCAAGCCCCATCGCCGAAACTTTCCACGGCCCGATCGCGCGAGTAACCATTTCTATAACCCTAAATCTTCCAGTGAATAGGCTGCACGATATTCCAAGCCTGCGTCCAGAATGGCTTGCTTAGCGCCACGCTCAACGATCACAGCCACACCGACAACAATTGCGCCCGCCTCGCGAAGTGCAGCAACCGCCGTCAGTACAGAACCGCCTGTTGTGGAAGTGTCCTCGACTGCAACAACTCGTCGACCTTGAACATCGGGACCTTCAATTCTTCTCTGCAATCCGTGTTGCTTCTCCGCTTTGCGAACAACAAACGAATCAATCAGGCGACCCCTCTGTCCAGCAACGTGCATGATGGCGGCTGCTACAGGATCTGCGCCGAGAGTTAGGCCGCCAACTGCGTCGAAATCCCAACCCTCTAACAGATCGAGCATCACGTTGCCAACAAGTGGCGCAGCCACTGCGTCCAGAGTGACACGTCGAAGATCGACGTAATAATCCGCTTCAATACCCGAAGAGAGGATTACTCTCCCATGGACTACGGCCTTCTTATTTATTTCTTCTTTTAGAGCGTCGCGAGAATTCATGATGAGATCCTACCGATTGGTCGGGCGCGTCCTAATCCTGCTTGTAAATCACCATCGGAGTTGAAACTCTCCGCGCGAGCGTCATAGGCGGATTGGCTTCCAAGAGCGCGTCTACTTCAACTCGAAGCTTCGCCACTTCTAGGGCCATGTTTGCCATGGCCAGTTCGAGTTCGATAATCCTTTTGATGCCAGCGTGATTAATTCCTTCACCGATGAGGCGCGCAACATTGCGAAGGAGGGCAATATCGCGCAATGAATATCTTCTGCCTCTACCACTTGCACGTCCCGGAGATACCAGACCTAATCGGTCATATTGACGCAAGGTCTGCGGGTGCAACCCTGATAGTTGAGAAGCGATTGATATGACGTAGACGGCGGCTTCATCATCGTGCTCAGGGTTCTTCAATTCCTCGGTCATGATTTTGCCTTTGACTTGAAATCAGCGCGGACATCCTCATCTGCGGTTTGGGTGGCAAAGTCCTCCAGCGCTTTCTGAGCCTTTGAATTGAGTCGCTGTGGAACTTGGACATCCACGTGGACAAGCAAGTCTCCAACTCCATTGGTGGTTTTTACTCCGCGGCCTTTAACCCGTAGAACTCGACCATTCGGCGTCCCGGGCGCGATACGAACGGTCACTTCTTCTCCAGAGAGCGTTGGAACTTTGATATCAGCCCCAAGAGCAGCCTCAGCAAAAGTGACGGGGAGCGTCATTAGAAGGTTCTCGCCTTTGTGGGAGAAGATCGGATGGGGTCGCACTTTGAGATGGATAAAGAGGTCCCCCGGACCCGCATCTCCCGGAGCGCCTTTGCCTTTAATTCGGATCTTTCCATCATTTTTTACTCCAGGTGGAACCCGGACCGTGATATTCCCAGGTGCTCCGCCATCACTGGATAGGCGGAGTTCTAGATTTGTTCCAAAAATCGATTCTTTAAAAGAGATCGTGGACTCCGTCTGGAGATCGGCACCCCGGCGCGGACCTCGCCGCCCGCCAAATAGGTTTGCGAAAATATCTTGGGAGGAGCCGTCATTGAATAGATCGGTGTAGTCGCGGCTGCCGCCAAATCCGCCACTTGCCCCACCCTGTTGAGTTCGATAGCCCCCACGTTCGAATAACGAACGGGCTTCGTCGTATTCAGCGCGAGATTTCTCATCCGACAAGATTTCATAAGCCTCAGAGACCGCCTTGAACTCTTCTTCGAGTTTCTTGTTACCGGTGTTTTTATCTGGGTGCAATTTGTGAGCAAGGAGGCGGTACTGCTTCCTTATATCCTTGCTCGTCGCATCCTTTGCAACGCCAAGGATCTTATAGAAGTCTTTCTCGTAAAGATCTTTGGCGGCCACGGTTTACTCCGGATCTGTTACGGCGACTCTAGCAGGACGGAGAACACGGTTCTTGTATCTATAACCCGGTTGCAAGATCGCTGTCGCAGTTGTTTCGCTCACTTCTGATGATGTTGTGTGGGAGAGCGCCTCATGAATTTGTGGGTCGAAAGTTGTCCCCACTTCCCCAAATTGCTCAAGTCCTATCTTTGTCGTGACGCCGACCAATCGATCGGCAACTGCTTTAAAGCCGCCGCTCAGTTCGCCGTGTTCTCTAGCACGATCGAGATCGTCAAGTACTGGCAAGAGTTCAGCGAGCACTGCCCCTACGGCCAACTCATGCGAGAGTGAACGATCTCGCTCAACGCGTTTACGATAATTTATGTATTCCGCTTGAAGCCGTTGAAGATCTCCAGTGAGGACGGCGAGATCGCTCTCCACCGCCTCACTTTGAAGATCCTCTATAACTTCATCAGCTAGAGATTCATTCTCCGATGACATTATTAATCTTCGACAATCTCTGCGTCTTCAACGCCTTCTTCTCCACCTTCAGTGGCTGAAGTTTGCGCAGTGGCTGCATTTGCCGCGTAGAGAGCTGAACCAAGTGCCTGGCTCAATGTTGAGACCTTCTCAGTCGCGCTCTTGATCATCTCGAAGTTAGCTCCGCCTAGTGCTGTCTTGAGTTCAGCAAGGGCTTCCTCAGTTTCAGCCTTCTTAGTGGCAGCTTCACCTTCGTTGAGCTTCTCGCCATTTTCTGCCAAGAACTTCTCAGTCTGGTAAAGAAGTGAGTCACCAGTATTGCGAATTTCGGCTTCTTCCTTACGTTGGCGATCCTCTTCGGCATGAGCCTCAGCGTCCTTCATCATGCGATCAATCTCATCCTTGGAAAGTGCAGAGCCACCAGTAATGGTCATCCTCTGCTCCTTGCCGGTGCCAAGATCCTTCGCTGAAACGTGCACGATTCCGTTGGCGTCAATATCGAAAGTCACTTCAATCTGCGGAATACCACGTGGTGCCGGTGGAAGACCCGTCAGTTCGAACATGCCCAACTTCTTGTTATATGCGGCCATTTCGCGCTCACCTTGGTAAGCCTGGATTTGCACTGCAGGTTGGTTGTCATCGGCAGTTGTGAAAATTTCACTGCGCTTTGTTGGAATAGTCGTGTTTCGTTCAATCAACCGAGTCATAACGCCGCCCTTGGTCTCAATTCCAAGGGAAAGCGGTGTGACATCTAGAAGAAGCACGTCTTTCACCTCACCCTTCAGAACACCTGCTTGCAATGATGCGCCGACTGCTACAACTTCATCTGGGTTGACACCCTTGTTAGGTTCGCGACCGCCCGTGAGGTCTCGCACAAGATCTACCACTGCCGGCATACGTGTTGATCCACCAACAAGTACAACATGGTGAATATCGGCGACGGGAATCCCCGCATCCTTCAGCACGGACTGGAAAGGCTTCTTGCAACGGTCGAGAAGGTCTGCCGTGAGTGCCTGGAACTGTGCGCGCGTAATGGTTTCATCCAAGAAGAGTGGATTTTTCTCTGCATCAACAGTGATGTATGGCAAGTTGATGGATGCTTG
>JBAZYI010000116.1:0-3668 GCA_041659345.1 Candidatus Nanopelagicaceae bacterium
TTTCAAGGCGTGCAACTCCTGACCTCGGGTCCGCCATCCAAAATGGAGTGTCCGAACGGGGAGTTGAACCCCGAAGCCCTTTCGGGCACTAGCACCTCAAGCTAGCGCGTCTGCCAATTCCGCCACCCGGACGAGTGAGACGCAACGATATCAATGCGGAGGACAGGATACAAAATTTCCCTCGTTTATAGGGGAGAATGCCTACATGACATCTCAGAGCAGCCACAATTCATCGCAATCCCAGCGTTCGGAGCTTGAAGAGGACGCAATTACTTTATGCCAAGAAATGATCCGAATTCCCAGCGTCAATTACGGCGACGGAAAAGGTGACGAGAAAGCAATCGCGGATTATGTCGTTGCTAAATTGCTCGAAGTAGGGATCCAATCCACAATTTACGAGTCGGCGCCGGGACGTTGCAATGTCGTTGCAGTCATTCCGGGAGTGAATACTCACCGTCCTGGTCTGGTTGTACACGGACATATCGACGTTGTTCCTGCCAATGCGCAGGACTGGACTGTCGATCCATTCGCAGGAGAAATTCGTGATGGCATGATCTGGGGTCGTGGCGCGCTCGATATGAAGAATATGGATGCAATGATGCTGGCGATTGTTCGTAAATGGGCGCGCTCCGGATATAAGCCTCCTAGAAACATTCTTCTGGTCTTCTTTGCCGATGAAGAGGCAGGAAGCATTTACGGTTCGCGATGGATGGTAAAAGAACATCCCGAAGTTTTTGAGGGGTACACCGAGGCCATCTCAGAGGTTGGTGGTTTCTCCGTCACTGTCGGAGATGGGAAGAGGCTCTACCTAGTAGAGGCGGCACAAAAGGGAATTTACTGGATGAAGGTCACTGCGCAAGGACGCGCTGGACACGGCTCGATGATGAATGATGAGAATGCAATCACCATTCTTGCGCGGGCAGTAGAGAAAATCGGCAATCACGCGTGGCCACAGCGGTATACGAAGACGGTAAAGGTCTTCTTCGAACAATTGGCAAAGGCTACAAACAAACCTTATGACGAGACAGATCTTCGCCCACTTCTCAAAGAACTTGGATCAACTGCTCGAATGATTGGAGCGACACTTCAAAACACCGCGAACCCGACGATGCTTGAGGCGGGATACAAAGCAAATGTCATCCCACAGAGTGCATCGGCCGTAATCGATGGTCGATTCCTGCCTGGCTATGAAGAAGAATTAAAGGCCACTATCCAAGAGCTTGTCGGTTCTGAGATCACCGTGGAAACGATCACCCGTGACATCGCTCTAGAAGTAGATTTTGAAGGCGACCTCGTGGAAGCAATGCGAAATGCAATTCTTTCACAAGATCCCGATGGCATCCCAGTTCCGTATACGATGAGTGGAGGAACAGACAATAAAGCACTCTCGGAAATCGGGATTATTGGTTATGGCTTTTCTCCCTTAAAACTTCCAGCCGATCTTGACTTTATGTCGCTCTTTCATGGTGTGGATGAGCGAGTGCCAGTTGATGGAATTGTCTTTGGAGTGCGCGTCTTGGAAAACTTCCTCGAAAACTGTTGAAGGGAAAATTGTTGAAGGGAAAACTCTTAAGGAAAGAATTCCTCACCCGCTGAAGCGTCATCTAATGCGCTTCGAACAATATGGGGAAGGAAGATCTCCTCTGAGGTCAAGATTCCGCGCAGTTGCGCACCAGTGCGTGCACCAACAATTGCGCTGGTCACTCCAGGGCGATCTCGCACCCAAGCAAGTGCCACTTCAAGTGGTGAGTAACCTAGACCTTCTGCAGCCACATTTACTGCTTCAACAATGCGGATTCCTCGATCGTCAAGGTAGGGCTCAACGAAACCAGCAAAATGCGGGCTAGCTCCACGTGAGTCACTTGGTGTGCCTAATCGGTATTTTCCAGTCAGTACACCCCGACCAAGGGGAGACCAAGCCAATATTCCGATATCGAGATCAAGAGCGCAAGGCAAAACTTCCTTTTCGATGCCACGATTCAATAGGGAGTATTCGTTCTGAAGAGAGGCAATAGGTGCCTTCGTCGGAAAAGCTTCTTGAAGTGTAATTGCGCGTGCACTTTGCCATCCAGAGTAGTTCGAGAGACCAACATAACGCGCCCGTCCACTGGTATATGCGTAATCCAAGGCGGAGAGCGTGTCCTCTAGCGGTGTCATTGGATCCCAGACGTGCACCTGCCAGAGATCTACAAAATCTGTATTAAGGCGACTTAGGGAGCGATCCAACTCTGCAATAAGGCAGCGGCGCGAAGCATTTACCACCCTTTCTCCAGACTCAAAGGTAATTCCGGCCTTTGTGGCAATGTGCACTTCGTCTCGCTTAAATAATGTGCCTATGAAACCGCCAATAAGTCTTTCGCTATCTCCGTCCCCGTAGAGAGCGGCGGTATCGAGAAAATTGCCACCAGCGTCGAGATACGCGCGGCATTGGTCGGCGGCTTCGTGCTCGTCGGTATCCCGACCCCATGTCATCGTGCCTAGTCCAAGGCGAGAGAGAAGTAATCCACTCCTTCCCGCTCTACGCATCTCCATGACGCGACCCTAGCAAGGCGACGAGTGGAAATCCCCGATAACCTTGCGCTGAGTTCAAAAAGTTATGAGGCGAAAGGAGTCGGCTTTGACACTCGTCATTCTCCTTCGTCATGCCCACTCCACGGCAAATCATTCTGGAATTTTGGCGGGTAGGACCGAAGGTGTGCACCTTTCGCCACTCGGAAGAGCCCAAGCAAGGAAACTCTCGACTCGACTGGGGGAGATACCCCTAAAATCCCTTCGCACGAGCCCACTCGAACGGTGCACCGAAACCCTTCATCCATGGCTGAGAAGACGTGAATTGTCAGATTCCACAGTGAACCCACCTCTGCTGGTTGATCACGATTTGGCGGAGGTCGATTATGGATTGTGGAGTGGGATAAAACTTCGAACTCTCTCTCGCGATCCGCTCTGGAAAACTGTGCAGGAACATCCTTCAAAAGTCACTTTTCCGCAAGGCGAAAGCCTGCTTGCAATGCAAAAACGTGCGATGAAATCGGTTGACGCAGGATTATCCCTACGCGGAAAAGGTCATGTTCTGCTTATGTCCCACGGAGATGTCGTGAAATCAATCATTGCCGGCGCATTGGGGATGCACTTGGATGAATTCCAACGCATTGTTATTGACCCAGCCTCAGTCTCAATTTTGGATTATTCCGGAAGCAGACCGAGAGTACTCCTGCTCAATGATTCACGATCAAGACTGGACTCAAGCATTTTCGCGCAACGAGGTAAAAAGGCCCTGGTTGGCGGAGGAGCAGGAACAACACAGAAGAAAGGGGTCTCCTAGTGGCAAGAATAGTCATCACTTACGATCCCGTTGAGAGATTCGTTGTAGGGACAGTGGGCGAACCAGGGGATAGGAGTTTCTTTCTTCAAGCACGACACGGAAAACGCTTGACGTCGGTACTGCTCGAGAAGGCACAAGTTGTCGCGATCGTTGAGCGACTGGATCTACTACTACACGAGTTAAAGCGCGTCGAGCCCAACATGGCAATCGACTCGCTGCCGCGCGATGACGAACCCCTCGAAGCGCCCATCATTGAAGAGTTCCGCGTAGGTCTAATTTCTCTGGCCTGGTTGAGTGATCGCGAACTGGTCTCCATTGAATTGCAGGCAACTTCTGATCAGGAGAA
>JBAZYI010000117.1:0-3648 GCA_041659345.1 Candidatus Nanopelagicaceae bacterium
TAGCCATGGATGACGCAGCGAGAGATATCGCAAAGGCTCCTATGCCGACCGCTGAAACGCTCGCCCATCGGAAGAACGTGATATTCCAGAGTTGGCGATTCATTGCCCTCAATATTCGAATGCTCAGGATGATTCTCAAGGGCCACCACTAGCCTGCGCGCTTGGCCTCATCAGGGACGAAATTCGAGAGTTAAAAGTGCATTGACAGATACCCCTGGGGGTATGCTACGGTTCAGCCATGAAGAGAGTGAATGAGCAGAAAACGGCCGAGGAGGTCCTTTCTACGCTTGTTCTTGACCCAGACCAGATCGAGGCTATCCGTAAGCGTTTGAAGCGGGCTCACGGCCAACTCGGCGCGGTAGTGCGAATGCTCGATGAAGGTCGCACCTGCGAAGAGATCGTCACGCAGATGGCGGCGGTCGGCAAGGCCATCAATACAGCGGCATTTACTCTCATCTCCGCAAACCTCACAGGGTGCCTGGTAAGTGAGAAGCCGGATTCCGCAGAAGTTACTGAAAAACTTCAAAAACTCTTCTTAAGTCTGGCCTAATCGGAGGAATGAGCATGAGAATAGGAAACGAAATGAGAATGAGACTGAGAAAAAAGACGGTTCTAGGCATCGTGGCATTGGCAACCGGCGCTTTAGTGTTGTCGGGGTGCTCCTCAAGTTCAGGCAGTGTCACTTCCATGGATGTTCCGAGTTTCTCAAAGAAGATCCAAGAAGCGGGAGTTATCACGTTGGATGTCCGTACCCGCGGTGAATTCAGTCAAGGCCACATTGCCAGTGCAATCAATATTGATGTCGAAGCAGAGACTTTCAAGAATGAAGTTTCAAAGTTGGACAAGACGAAGACATATGCGGTCTATTGCCAGAGTGGCCGTAGATCTGCAATCGCGACGGATGAAATGAAGAAGCTTGGCTTTGAACATCTTTACAATTTATCGAATGGCATCAATGACTGGATGTCTCAGGGCATGGGACTTGTAGTTTCTTAATGAAGGTTGTCATTGTCGGAGGAGTTGCCGGCGGAATGTCCGCAGCAACACGTCTGAGACGCTTGGACGCTGATGCAGAAATCATCGTGCTCGAAAAGAGCGGACACGTCTCGTATGCAAATTGCGGTCTACCCTATTTTGTAGGCGGCGTTATTGAAGACGAGTCTGACTTGCTCTTGCAGACCCCAGCATCCCTTCACGCACGCTTTCGGTTGGATGTTCGCGTCCTCTCGGAAGCAGTTGGTATTGATGCTTCCGGTAGGACAATTGAAGTGAAGGATCTCGTAACAAACGAGAAATACTCACTCTCCTATGACAAACTGATATTGAGTCCGGGAGCATCGCCATTCGTTCCCAACATTCCTGGCGCTGAACTCGCCTACACACTTCGTAATGTCGAAGATGTTGAGCGGATTGTTACCCAGGTGGAGCGACGGCCACATCATGCTGTGATCATCGGCGGCGGATTCATCGGGATCGAAGTAGCGGAAAATTTGATTCACAAAGGGATCTCAACATCAATTGTGGAGGCCATGCCCCAGGTCTTGGCTCCGCTCGACCCGGAAATGGCTACTTTCGTGGCTGATGAGTTGGTCCGCCACGGTGCTCAAGTATTTCTTGGCGACGGGGTTGCGGCCATTACCCCGGAATCGGTCACGCTTTCTAGCGGTGAGGTTCTGCCGAGCGAGCTGACGGTTATGGCGATCGGAGTTCGCCCTGATATTGCCCTTGCCAAGAGTGCTGGTCTAAAGATCGGCGCACGCGGGGGTATAGATGTCAATGACTTTAATCAGACAAGTGATGAAAACATCTACGCGGTCGGCGATGCCGCAGAGAAGAAAGACTCTCTTGATGGCAGTGCCACGTTGGTTCCTCTTGCTAATATCGCCAATCGTCACGGGCGAGTAGTGGCCGATCACATCAATGGCCGCGACATTCGTATGGTGCCAACGATCGGAACTGCGATTGTAAAAGTCTTTGACTTGATGATTGCGACAACCGGTTGGAACGAGAAGAGACTGATCGCGCAGAAGCGCGCTTACCAAGCTATTCATACTCATCCTGCTTCACATGCTGGTTATTACCCCGGTGCAAAGCCCATGTCGCTCAAATTGCTCCTTGACCCAAAGACGGGGGAGATACTTGGCGCACAGGGAGTTGGTACAGAAGGCGTTGACAAGCGAATCGATATTATTGCAACCGCAATCCGCGGCGGCTTAACAGGACCGCAGTTGGCAGATCTTGAATTGGCATATGCCCCCCCATTTGGTTCGGCCAAGGACCCCGTGAATATGTTGGGATATGTGGCTGAGAATTTACTTTCGGGCCTGGCAAAGAATGTCCAATGGCACGAATTAGAAAGTTATGTCGATCGTGGATACGTAATCCTTGATGTGCGGACTCCTTCAGAGTTCAACCGAGGCACGATTGCCGGAGCTATCAATATCCCGGTGGATTCAATCCGTGAACGCATCGGGGAGTTATCTCATAAGGATCTTGTCGTCATCTGTCAGGTTGGAATGCGAGGCCACACAGCCTCGCTTCTCCTCAATGAATTGGGTTTCAATGCTCTCAATCTCGATGGGGGATACCAAACCTGGAGTCATTCTCCCGCGATGTACGCGGGCGAGTTAGTAAGTTGGGCAAAGTAATTGTCATCTGCGCAGCAGGAATCCGAAAAGGAAACCAAGCAGGCAAGGTGGGCGCAAGCACTATCAGAGTGGGCGATTCCGCGCGAGATAATTGAGACTGCACGTGAGAATCCTTGGATTCATCCACCAGTTCTCTTCCAAGTACCCGAGCGGATTGAAACCACATTTTCGCATGCGTGTGCAGCAGAGGCGCTACCCGTTGGTGGTTCAGTGTTGGATGTCGGGTGTGGCGGAGGAATTGCCGCTTTTGCAGTGACCCCTCCAGCCGCGCATGTCATTGGTGTTGATCATCAGGGTGAAATGCTCGAGATGTTCAGTGCCAACGGCTCCTCGCGGGGAGTTTCATTGGAGATATTCGAAGGATTCTGGCCCGAGATTGCTGGGCAAGTGCCGAAGGCCGACGTCGTAGTTTCGCATCATGTTGCATACAACGTCGCCGATATTGCGCCATTTTTGCGTGCGTTAAATAGCCATGCGAAGAATCGGGTGGTTATTGAAATTCCGATCCACCATCCGCTGACCAATATGTCTGCGGCTTGGAAGTATTTCTGGAATCTAGATCGGCCCACTACCCCCTCCGCCATGGATTTGGTGGGGGTCCTTGAGGAGATCGGCATAAGAGCTCACTGGCATATCTGGTCTGGACCGATGCGCGAGCCTGCTGACATTGATCAAGAGAGTGAATTCTTACGTATTCGACTCTGTCTGCCACCCGAGCGCCTAGGAGAGGTGAAAGATTTTCTTCGCAGACATCCGGTGCCACGCCAACGGGAGTTAGTGACTATTTGGTGGGACGTTGCCGACGAGATTTGAAGTAGTTGATCCAGCCGTAGGCCGCTGAAACCAGAAGGTACGGCGCCACGCTTGCCAGTGCAGCGATGAAATCAACTCCGACGCGAGAGGGATGAGGGCCGTCCTGCGAAATAATTGTCACCATCGCCACCACGGCAAAGGCAAGTGGCGCGGTTGCAGCCGCAACATAGGCAGTCCCATTGCGAGC
>JBAZYI010000118.1:0-3491 GCA_041659345.1 Candidatus Nanopelagicaceae bacterium
CCCGGCGGTTTCTATGCCGCCGGGGTCAACCTCAGCTAGTTCTTACCTACTTACGTAGTTACTTCTTTATCTTTACAACACGTCCAGCACCAACGGTGCGGCCACCTTCGCGGATAGCGAAGCGGAGGCCTTCCTCCATGGCGATTGGTTGAATCAGCGCAACGGCCAATTCGATGTTGTCGCCAGGCATAACCATTTCGGTACCGGTTGGAAGTGTTACAACGCCGGTCACGTCAGTTGTACGGAAGTAGAACTGTGGTCGGTAGTTGTTGAAGAATGGAGTGTGACGTCCGCCTTCATCCTTTGAAAGGATGTAAACAGAAGCATCGAACTCGGTGTGAGGTGTGATGGAGCCTGGCTTGCAGACAACCTGTCCACGCTCAACGTCTTCCCGCTTTGTTCCACGAAGAAGGAGACCAACGTTCTCGCCAGCCTGTCCTTCATCAAGCAACTTACGGAACATTTCAACACCGGTGACAGTTGTCTTCATGCTTGCTGGACGAATTCCAACGATTTCAACTTCTTCGTTGACCTTGACAACGCCGCGCTCGATACGACCCGTGATAACAGTTCCGCGACCGGTGATCGTGAAAACGTCTTCAACTGGCATCAAGAATGGCTTGTCAATTTCACGGGCTGGCTGTGGGATAAATGAATCCACTGCATCCATGAGTTCCATGATCTTCTCTGCCCACTTGGCGTCTCCCTCGAGAGCCTTCAGTGCAGATACGCGAACGATTGGTGTGTCATCTCCTGGGAACTCGTACTTGCTGAGAAGTTCGCGAACTTCCATTTCTACGAGCTCAAGAATTTCTTCATCGTCAACCATGTCGGACTTGTTGAGAGCAACAACGATTGAAGGTACGCCTACCTGGCGAGCAAGGAGAACGTGCTCCTTGGTCTGTGGCATTGGACCGTCAGTTGCAGCAACTACGAGGATCGCGCCGTCCATCTGTGCTGCACCAGTAATCATGTTCTTGATGTAGTCAGCGTGGCCAGGGCAGTCAACGTGTGCATAGTGACGCTTCTCTGTCTGGTACTCAATGTGCGCGATTGAGATCGTTATACCGCGCGCGCGCTCTTCTGGCGCCTTATCGATCTGATCGAATGGTGTGAATGGGTTTACATCTGGGAACTTATCGTGCAACACCTTGGAGATCGCAGCGGTAAGAGTGGTCTTACCGTGGTCGATGTGCCCGATGGTGCCGATGTTTACGTGCGGTTTTGTCCGCTCGAACTTCGCCTTTGCCACTTTTGGTCCTTCTTTCTTCTCTTTGGTTGCTTTAGTTAGGGTTTTTAGTTTTTGGTGGGTCGTTTGGGACTATTCGCCGCGAGCCTTGGAAATGATGTCCTTCGCAACGTTTGCTGGAACTTCGGCATACGAATCGAATTGCATGCTGTAGCTCGCGCGACCTTGCGTTCTGGAGCGGAGATCTCCGACATAGCCGAACATCTCTGACAACGGAACGAGCGCCCTAACAATGCGGGCACCTGACCGCTCGTCCATGGCCTGAATCTGGCCACGACGACTATTGATATCGCCGATGACATCGCCCATGAAATCTTCAGGGGTAATGACTTCAACGCTCATTACTGGTTCGAGAATTGCCGGATCAGCAAGCTTTGCTGCTTCCTTGAACGCTGCGATACCGGCAATCTTGAAGGCCAATTCCGATGAGTCAACATCGTGGTAGGCGCCGTCAATCAAAGTGACACGAACATCGGTGAGTGGGTACCCAGCGAGAGGACCCGACTGCATGGCCTCGCGGGCACCTTGGTCAACTGAAGGAATGTACTCACGAGGAATACGGCCACCGGTGACTTTGTTGACGAATTCGTATCCGCCTTCGGTTCCAGCTGGAAGTGGCCCGATCGCAATCTGAATCTTCGCGAACTGACCAGAACCACCGGTCTGCTTCTTATGGGTGTAATCGTGACGATCGACGTTCTTGCGCAAAGTTTCGCGATATGCAACCTGCGGCTTGCCGACGTTGGCGTCTACGCTGAATTCGCGGCGCATACGCTCTACAAGAATTTCCAGGTGAAGTTCGCCCATGCCGGCGATGATGGTCTGACCTGTTTCTTCATCAGTCTTGACGTGGAATGTTGGATCTTCTTCAGAGAGACGCTGAATTGCGATACCAAGTTTTTCTTGATCGCTCTTAGTCTTTGGCTCAATAGCAACTGAAATAACTGGATCTGGAAAGTCCATTGATTCAAGGATGACTGGCTTTGCAATATCGCAGAGAGTCTCACCGGTAGTGGTGTCCTTGAGACCCATAACTGCAACGATCATTCCAGCACCAGCACTGTCACGTTCTTCGCGCTTGTTGGCGTGCATCTGGTAAATCTTGCCGATGCGCTCTTTGCGATCCTTTGTGCTGTTAAGGACAGCAGAGCCAGTGTTAAGAACGCCCGAGTAAATTCGGATGAAGTGAAGTTTTCCAAGGTGCGGGTCGGACATGATCTTAAAAGCAAGAGCAGAGAATGGCTCATCGTTGCTTGGGTGACGAATTACTTCAACGGTTGAATCGGCCATGCTGTGTCCGACAATAGATTCAACATCAAGCGGGCTTGGAAGGTAGCGGGTTACGGCATCGAGCATTGGCTGTACGCCCTTGTTCTTAAATGCAGAACCACAAAGAACTGGAACAGCCTTTGCGGCCAAAGTCGCACGCCGAATGCCGTCGATGATTTCTTGCTCAGAAAGATCAGCACCATCAAGGTACTTCTCCATAACCTGATCATCTGCTTCGGCAAGTGCCTCAATAAGATCGTGACGTGCTTGCTTGCACTTCTCTGCCAAGTCGGCAGGAATTTCTTCGACTAGGTAATCCTCACCCTTCTTGGTCTCGCCGGGCCAGACCAGCGCCTTCATTGCGATCAAGTCGACAACGCCAAGGAATGAAGCTTCGTTTCCGATTGGAACCTGGAGAACAAGTGGCTTGGCGTTAAGGCGAGAAACGATCATGCCAACGCACATGTCGAAGTTTGCGCCAGTACGGTCGAGTTTATTTACGAAACAGATACGAGGAACGCTGTAGCGATCAGCCTGGCGCCAGACAGTCTCAGACTGTGGCTCCACACCCGCCACACCGTCAAAGACAGCAACCGCGCCATCGAGTACGCGCAATGAGCGCTCTACCTCAACGGTGAAGTCAACGTGACCCGGTGTATCAATGATGTTGATGAGGTGGTCGTGCCACATACAAGTAGTAGCAGCCGAAGTAATGGTGATACCACGCTCTTGCTCTTGCTCCATCCAGTCCATGGTGGCAGCGCCTTCATGGACCTCACCGATTTTGTAGTTAATACCAGTGTAAAAAAGGATGCGCTCAGTGGTCGTGGTTTTACCCGCGTCGATATGAGCCATGATCCCAATGTTGCGGACCTTGGCTAGGTCGATGTTCTCTGCGGCCACTTAGTGATCCTCTTTCCCTTGTTTCCTCGGTTAAAACTTCTTACAAACGGCTGGCGAATTCAGTCTTCTT
>JBAZYI010000119.1:0-3425 GCA_041659345.1 Candidatus Nanopelagicaceae bacterium
CCTGATTCGTCTATTGCACCTGAGCGATATTGCAGAATCCAACTACGACACAAAATATCTCGAGGCGATTGAGATGGAACGCGCGCATCCATCACCTGAAGTCCTGACTGCATACGCGGCGATAGCGTCCTCATCGTCGAAAGTTGGCTCTTGGCGCGCGGATGGATGGCGCCTCAACGGTATGCCGCAAGCGACAATTGCTGCGTATATCGATGGAGTGCGTCATGACGTAGCAATAAAAAGTGAGCCGACACTCGTAGTGGACTCTTACCGCGACGACGCTGACTACTGGCTCCATCATCGATCCTTCGGGACATGGCTCATTAAAGAAGCAAATGAGCGGCGTATTTCAACAGATCGGCTCAGCGACGAAATCGTGAGTCCGATGCCGGGCGTGGTGATAGCAGTGAATGTGGCAATCGGCGATCAGGTGACAATCGGTGATCCGCTTGTCGTTATCGAAGCCATGAAGATGGAACATATTGTTCGTGCCAGGCACGCCGGCCATGTTGTCCAGTGCAACATCACAGTCGGCGCGAATGTGCGAGTCGGAGAACTCTTACTCGAGGTGGTGGAAGATGTTTGATCGCAGCGGATTGCCCACGGCAGTCACCGTTTACGAAGTTGGGCCGCGGGATGGATTGCAGAACGAGAGCGTGGTTCTACCCACTGCCCTGAAAGCAGAGTTGATCAGACGCCTTGTAGGTGCCGGGCTCCCAGCAATCGAGGTCGCCAGTTTTGTCCGACCCGATCTCGTCCCCGCGTTGGCAGATGCCGAAGAATTGTTAGCCGAGTTGGCTCCCCTACTTGCCACGCATCGGATGAGTGCATTGGTTCCAAACCAAAGAGGTCTCGATCGTGCAATACAAGCGGGTGTGCGTGAAATCGCAGTATTCGCCAGCGCGACCGAGTCATTTGCAAAAGCAAATCTCAACAACAGCGTTGTGGGTTCGCTCGAAATCTTCGGCCCTGTTATAAAACAAGCACGAGATGCAGGTCTGCGAGTACGTGGATACATCTCGATGTGCTTCGGCGATCCGTGGGAGGGGAAGGTTTCGACGAATCAAGTAGTCGATGTGGCAGAAAGTTTATTCGCAGATGGGATCACCGAGCTTTCGTTAGGCGACACCATCGGAGTCGCAACGCCCGGTGATGTCATGGATCTGTTGGATGCCTTTGATACTCGCGGTATTGCGCGTTCGCTTCTTGCGGTGCACTTTCATGACACCT
The DNA here is from genome assembly GCA_041659345.1 of Candidatus Nanopelagicaceae bacterium. Taxonomy (GTDB): domain Bacteria; phylum Actinomycetota; class Actinomycetes; order Nanopelagicales; family Nanopelagicaceae; genus QYPT01. The sequence goes on from JBAZYI010000119.1 coordinate 1,231, forward strand.
ATGGGCAAGCACTTTCGAACACACTCACTGCACTATTGGAAGGCATCACCACTGTCGACTCATCTATCGGGGGTCTGGGCGGGTGCCCATTTGCCAAAAGCGCGACAGGCAACCTTGCTACCGAAGACCTCGTCTGGCAGTTGCACGGACTCGGGATTTCCACGGGCATAAATTTCGAAGCACTACTCGACACAAGCCGCTGGCTTGGAGAGAAGACCGGATTGACGATCCGATCGAAAACGGCGATCGCACTAGCAAATGAGAAGAGAGCGGTGGACACGATATGAATTCAGCTTTGATGCAATTGTCAGAGGAACATCAAACTCTGGCTAAAACTGTCCAAGACTTTGCCAACCGCGTCATTGCTCCGGTGGCTGCCAAACATGACAGAGAACATTCATTTCCATACGAAGTCATAAAGAAGATGGGGGCGATGGGCATCTTCGGGCTGCCCTTCCCCGAAGAAGTTGGTGGGATGGGTGGAGATTTTCTCTCACTCTGCCTGGCGATCGAAGAATTAGCCCGGATAGATCAGAGCGTCGCAGTCACTCTTGAAGCGGCGGTGGGTTTAGGTTCGACGCTTATCTTCCGGCACGGTACCGATGAGCAGAAGGAAAAATTTCTCCCACCACTCATCAGTGGCGCAGCACTCAGCGGATTCGGTCTCACCGAACCTGACGGCGGCAGTGATGCAAGCGGGCTACGGACAACTGCGCGACTAGAGAACGACGAGTGGGTGATCAATGGCGCCAAGACTTTCATCACCAATTCGGGCACATCAATCACATCTTTGGTCATAGTTGCCTGCATAACTGGGACAAAAGCCGATGGAACAAAGGAGCTCAGCACGATCATCGTGCCAAATGGAACTCCTGGTTTCGTCGTCGAACCTTCCTATTTCAAGGTCGGCTGGCATGCCTCTGATACGCATCCACTCTCCTTCACCAACGTTCGTGTTCCAGCGAAGAATCTCTTAGGCGAGCGCGGACGGGGGTACGCCAATTTCCTCCAGGCATTGGATGAGGGCCGCATTGCCATCGCCGCCCTTGCGGTGGGAGCAGCGCAAGGATGCATAGATGAATCCGTGCGCTATGCCAAAGAACGCAAAGCCTTCGGGAAATTGATCGGCGAGCATCAGTCGATCGCTTTCAAGATTGCAGAAATGGAAGCGCGAACGCACGTTGCACGCCTTGCTTATTACCACGCGGCCTCTCTCATGGCAGCGGGCAAGGATTTTAAAACCGAAGCCTCCATTGCCAAACTGGTCGCAAGCGACGCCGCGATGGATAACGCGCGTGCCGCCACCCAGATCTTCGGTGGTTACGGATTCATCGACGAATTCCCAGTCGCACGACATTACCGCGACTCCAAGATTTTAGAAATCGGCGAAGGGACGAGTGAAGTGCAGAAAATTCTAATTGCCCGCAGTCTTGGATTGAACGCGCGATGAGTACTAACGATGAGTTGCTGTACGAAGTCGCTGGCGGTATCGCCACAATCACCATCAACAGACCAGAGTCACGCAATGCCCTGAACTCTGCTGTCCGTAATGGGATCCGCGCATCACTGGACTCGTTCAATAAGAATGATCAAGCAAAAGTTCTGATCATCACGGCGACAGGTAACGTCGCATTTAGCGCAGGTGCTGATCTGAAAGAAATGTCCGAAGAACATCTCACTATTCCGCCTGACGACTTCATCTCTGATTTGGCAAGTGACAAACCAGTCATCGCCGCTGTCAATGGCCTCGCTCTTGGCGGCGGCTTCTTTCTCGCCCAGAGCGCCGATCTCGTCATCGCCGCAAGTCATTCGACTTTTGGTATCACTGAGGCACGCTACGGTCGTGGTGCACCATGGGCCGCACCACTTCCGCTATTGATTCCGCCACGGATCGCCCTCGAACTTCTCATGACTGCGCAGCCCATCACCGCGTTCAGAGCTCAGAATGTGGGTCTGGTCAACTTTGTCGTTCCCTCCGGAGAACTGAATTCCACGAGTCGAGCTCTCGCAGAACAGATCGCCGCTAATGCTCCGCTCTCAGTTGCTGCTGGCAAAGCCATGGTGCGCAGCACCCTCGCGGCAATTCTTGGCGATGCTCGTCAACGCGCAGATGCGCTCTGGGCTCCGGTTTATCTCAGTGAAGACGCCCAAGAAGGGCCCCGAGCATTTAAGGAGAAACGTTCGCCTCGCTGGCA
>JBAZYI010000120.1:0-3417 GCA_041659345.1 Candidatus Nanopelagicaceae bacterium
TGTCGTCATCTGTGCGGACGCGGATAGTGCTGTTGGACGGTTTAGAGGCGCCGATCCCGACCAGCTCAGTGCCGAATTAGATTTCTACGAATCTGGCAAGGGGCCAAATGGAAGCAGGATAGTTCTGCACGATGAATTCCGGAGTAGTCCTGACATTTTTGAAGTAGGCGCTCATATTGCATCTGGATTCGCAGGAGCCGCCCCTCAGAGAGAGCGCATCTGCGCCAGAGCAACTCAGGGCGATGAGTACGCCCCTGTTCTCGTTGGACGGTTCCGCTCACAGAGCGAGGAAGCGCAGTTCATTGCCTATCAATTTCGTCATGCCCACCTGATCGAGAAGCAACCCTGGAGCGAGATGGCAGTAATCCTGCGTGCCCCTGGGATGCAGGCTTCGGCCTTACGCCGGGCTTTCTCCCAATCAGGAATCCCTGTTGCATCAGAAGTTGAGGCGCTGGCGAGCAATCCTGCCATCGCACCTTTCTTATTGATCGCGCAGATCGCACTGGGAGAAGTGCATCTCAACCTAGAGAATTGTGAGCGACTCCTGCTTTCCGAATTCGGTGGTGCCGACTCTGTCTCTTTGCGGAGAATTCGCAGAGCCCTTCTTGGGTCGCGAGTTGAAGCGGATCAGCGCACAGGTGCCCAACTTTTGATAGACGCGGTTGATCATGGCGATATTTCAATGGACGGTGCTCAATCCTTGCAGAGAATTCATGATCTTTTGGCGCGCGCACGAAAAGTCCTTCGCAAGTCAACCGCGCAAGGGGAGGATCTCCTCTGGGAAATTTGGAGCAATGCAGTAACAAGTGATGGATCTAAATTGAGTGAGAGTTGGAGGCGACAAGCACTGCGGGGTGGATCGCGCGGAGCTGCGGCGGATCGTGATCTAGATGCGATGATGCAACTCTTTGAATCGGCCAGGCGCTTTGCGGAGCGATTCCCGCATTCAAAGGCGGATAGTTTCATCCGCCAAATTAGTCAGGAAAGTATTCTGGGAGATGTCATTACCGCCCAAGGGCAACGTCCGGATGTTGTGCAGATTCTCACCGTCCACGCCGCTAAAGGCCGCGAGTGGGAGGTGGTGGCAATCGCAGGTTTACAGGAAGGCACCTGGCCCAACCTTCGCCAGCGCGGATCACTTCTTGGAAGTGAACGGTTGGTGGAAATAATGCGCCACGGAGTTTTTGCTCGTAAAGAGTTGGATGCATTGGCAGCCAGTGGGCTTGCCGAAGATGAGCGCAGGCTCTTCTACGTTGCGACGACGCGGGCCAAATCTAGACTCATCGTCACAGCAGTGGCCAAGGAGGATGACGAACCTTCTATTTTCCATGAAGAAGTCTCACTGTTGGTCAATGGTGAAGAAGACGAGAGAGAAGTAACTCAGGTTCCGCGTCCCATCACTCCCGCTGCTTTAGTTGCGACTCTGCGTCGAGAGCTTCTGGGAAAAAGTGAGACTGCAGCTTCACTTCTCAAACGTCTGGCCGAAGAAGGATTGCCCGAAGCGGATATAGATACTTGGGCAGGCTATCTTCCGATTAGCAGCGACGACCCGATCGTTCCGCCAGGACAGCTCGTTTCAGTCTCTCCAAGTAGCGCTGAAGGCTTTATTGATTGCGGTTTGAAGTGGTTTCTTGAGCGTAACGGCGGCACCAATGGGGATAGCACCGCTCAAGTCCTTGGTTCGGCCATCCATGCCTATGCCGCTTTGATGGAAGAAGATCCTTCGCTTACGGAAGAAGAGCTCACCACAAAACTTCGCGATGCATGGAAGTTGATTGATCCCACAACCGGATGGGTGAGCGCAACGCAGTTAAATCGAGCACTCTTGATGATTGAGAAATTTGTCCGCTATCACAATGAGTCCCTACAGACGCGCCAGATCATCGGAGTTGAAGCTGAGTTCAATGTCGTCGTGGGTCGCGCGCAGATCCGCGGCAGTGTGGATCGTCTTGAAGTAACTTCGTCCGGGGAGATTTACGTTGTCGATTTCAAAACTGGCGCTTCGCCAGTGAGCCAAGCAGACGCACTGACCAATATGCAGATGCAGGCGTACCAACTTGCCGTTGTGGAAGGCGGCTTCGATGAGAGGCAACCAGGTCGTGCAACTGCTGGCGCCGAATTGGTCTATCTTGGCTCGAAGAATAAAGAGGCACCAGTTCGTCGGCAGCCACCGGTGGATGCGACTGAAATGCGAAATGAAATCCAAGTCATTGCCGAAGGCATGAGTGGTAATGCCTTCACTGCAAGTATTAATGATCGTTGTAACAACTGCCAGGTTCGAACCGCCTGTCCGATTCAGAGTGATGGACGGATGGTGATGGAGTGAGCAAAGAGATTCTCTATTCTCCTGAGGCGATCGCCAACAGACTCAAGATTGTTGATCCAAAAGTACGTACTCCCTCTCCTGAACAGTCGGCCATCATTGCCGCGCCACTCGAACCTGCTGTGGTAATCGCCGGTGCCGGATCTGGCAAGACAGAGACTATGAGTGCTCGAGTTCTCTATCTGATTGCCAATGGGTTGGCCAAGCCGGAGGAGATTTTGGGCCTTACCTTTACTCGCAAAGCCGCGGGGGAGTTGGGAGTGCGGATCCGAAGCAAGTTGAGGCAGTTGCGCGACCCGCGAGTTGGTCTGGAGATTCCACGGGGCGAGCCCGTGATCATGACCTATCACTCCTACGCCGGACGGCTTCTCAACGAACATGCCATCCGGTATGGAATAGACGCGAGTTCTGACCCGATGGGGGAGGCTGCTATTTGGCAGATGGCGGCCAAGATCGTGAGCAGTTGGCCAGATGATGAGTTCACATCAGAGAGTGCATTAAGCACCGTTATATATGACGTTATTGGCCTTTCCCGGATGGTTCTCGAGCATATGACTTCCTCGGATGAAATCAAGAAAATTTCCGAGAATCTCTTGGAGCAGCTTGAAGCACTCGGCACCAAATCAAATGAAACCGTCCGCACTGTTCAGAAGGTTCTGCAGCAACGTATTTCGATTCTGCCTATGGTTGAACAACTTATTTCGACTCGTCAGATAAATGGCGAGCTTTCCTTCGATGACCAGATGTCCCTAGCTGCTCGCATCGCCATGGAGATTCCCGAAGTCGTCGAGATCGAACGTTCCAAGTACAAAGTGGTTCTGTTGGACGAGTATCAAGACACTTCTCAGTCACAGGTACGGATGCTCTCCTCACTATTCGGAGATGGACATGCAGTCATGGCGGTGGGCGACCCTTGCCAGGCGATCTACACCTGGCGCGGTGCATCGGCAGGGACCATTGGCGCTTTTGCGAAGTATTTTCCCGGTAAGAGCGATGGGAAGGGTAGGGCGAGTGCGAAACACTTCTCCCTTCCCATTACATATAGAAATGACAAGATTATTCTCGAACTTGCAAATAATGTTTCAGGGCAGATA
>JBAZYI010000121.1:0-3406 GCA_041659345.1 Candidatus Nanopelagicaceae bacterium
GTCTTAGGGCAGCAGTGAGTGCTGCCAACACCCCAAGTAAGGCTACCGATTTGGCGTCCAATCGCTGATTGCTGATCTCGATAATTAGCAAGGCAAGCGCAAGTGGCACCGCCGCGAAAAAGAAAATCTGGTTATTAAGGTGACGGAAACTCGACTGAGCATCCATAAGGAATGGCCACAGAAAGCCATAGAGGCTCACCAACGAAGTCAATGAAAGCGCAACAACAGATCTAAATCGAAAAGTGTAAATATTTGCAGTGGTGTTCACTCAGGAATCCTTATTGCGTCGACAACATTCTTAACAGTCAGCCACGGAACCGGCGACATAATCTTGGCAACTTGTGGTGCAAAAGCAGGCGATGAGAGTAGAACGTCAACCGTGCGACCGTCAGCGACAATTTCACCATCTGCAATGAAGACCACTCTGGTTGTCACTTCCGCAACGAGTTCGACATCGTGCGTTGCGAGAATAACGGCGCACCCATGAGAGGCGATGGTTTTGAGTATTCCCACGAGGGAATTCTTTGCACTGTAGTCCAGCCCACGCGTCGGTTCGTCGAGAATGAGAACTTTTGGGTTTGAGGAGAGAACGACACTCAATGCAAGAGCAAGCCGCTGACCTTCCGATAGATCTCGCGGATGCGTTTTAGGAGAAATGCCTGGGACCAGGCTCCTCAGCAATTCAAATGTTCTTCCCGAATCGATTTCGTTATCTCGATCTGCCATCGTGCATTCTTCCAGAACGCTTTGGCCATATAGGAGGTCACTCGGCTCTTGTGGGATGAAACCGATAGTCGTCCGCCGCTCTTTCCCATGAAGTGACGAGGGAATATTTCCGAGGACGGATATCTGGCCTTGGGTAGGTTTAAGGATTCCCGCAATGCTTTTGAGGAGGGTGCTCTTTCCAGCGCCATTGCGACCCATGATTGCGACTATCTCTCCCTTACCGATCGAGAGCGAGATCTTGTTGAGGGCTTTCGTGTTTCCATACGAAAGCGAAATTCCATCTATATCTATTACTTCAGTGTGATGTATTTCTAGAAATTCTGTATCCAGTGCTGGGATCCCTCGTCGGAACTTCTCGGTAGAGCGGCGCATGTCACGTACGGTGAGTGATATCGCGGGGAGTTCAAGGGCTCGAGCAAGGTGGACAATTGGCGGAGCAATTTCGGAAGATTGGAGAATTGCTTCAGGACTGCCGATTTCCGCTTGACCATCACCCTTTATGTAGAGAATTCTGTCAGCAAATTGGATGACTCGTTCTAGTTTATGTTCTGAAATAACCACCGTCAGCCCGAGGTCCTGAACTAGTCGGTGAAGAATCGAGAGCACCTCTTCGGCAGCGATCGGATCAAGCGCGCTGGTGGGTTCGTCGAGAACCAGAACTTTGGGGTGCATGACTAGAGCACTTCCGATTGCAACTCTTTGCTGTTCACCTCCGCTGAGAGTCGCAATAGAGCGATTTCTTAGCTGAGCCAAACTTAGAAGATCGAGTACTTCTTCCACCCTCTTTCGCATGACATCGGGGGGCAAGTTGAGTGCTTCCATTCCAAATGCCAGTTCTTCCTCAACCCTGTCGGTTACAAATCCATTAATTGGATTTTGGCCTACGATTCCAATGAGATGCGCAAGTCCGCCGGGCTTTACTTCCCTAGTCGAAATACCGTTGACAGATATATTGCCCGCGAGAATTCCACCTGTGTGGTGGGGGATAAGTCCATTGATGAGGCGCAAAAGGGATGATTTTCCAGAACCTGTCGCTCCCATGACAAGCACGAGTTCACCTTCATTCACGGTGAAGCTGAGATCTTCAAAAATGGTTTTTGTCGATGATGGGTATATAAGAGAGACATTGGTGAAGGAAATCATTGGGTAACACTCAATTCTGGATCCGCCTTCAAGTTAGGTGCGAGAACAAGAGCGGTGATGGGCGCGACCAACGCGAGTGCGGGCCAAACAACCGCGGCAATCGCACTCAGGCAGATGAGGAATTCTCGAAGATGCCATGAGTTCGGCCGATAGCGAGATCGCCTCTTGCTGAAACCGTACCCTCGTGCATCCATTGCCGCTGCTAAGTCCAGGGACCGTGAAAGAGAATCTTCAAGGAGTGGAAGTGCGACCCGTTTCCAGCTTTTCAACCCTCGCAGATCTTGACCGCGTAGTCGTTGCGCCTCACGAATTCTGATTGTGCTTGTGACAAGTTGGGGGACCAGTGAGGTGGCAATTACGACAGCAACACCAAATTCATAAATCATGATAGGCAAGGAACGAAGTAACCTGTGAGGACTTGAAAGCGAAGCTGCCGCGCCAAGTAGCGCCACAATTGTTGCCAGCATCACTCCCTCATGAGCTGTAAGGGACAAACGCTCGAGTGTGACATTGCCTCCGATGCGAATCCCTGCCATCCAAGAAGGAAGGGGGAGAACTGGTATCGAAAATATCGTTCGCCCGGGAATGGGGACGCCAATGAGAATCCCGGTGAGAGTACGGATTGTGAAGATCCAAAGTCCGAGTTTGAGGGCCCATGTGAAACTGTGCGCCCAAGGAGCATCTTCCGATTTGAAGATAACGACGATCGCCACTACACCCACAATTGCGATGGAGATGAGAACGGAACTTTGACGCGCAGCACTGATAGCGAGGGCGCCAGCCCATATCCACCATGTAAGTGGGTGTAGTGAACGATCCATAGGTTTTTAGTTCTTCTTCCCAATCAGAGACCGAGGAGTTGGAATTTCGGCTCCGCATTCTTTTGCTGGATAACTGTTAAACGCACAGATAAATCCGGAAGCTGCAAATCGTATATTTACAACTTTCGCCAATATGTCCGAACCCAGAGCTGATTTCTCAATCACGACACATTTGGAGACGAAGTGGGGAATCGACTCACCCTTGGGACGCAAGACTGCCTTTCCGAAATCGACTACGACTCCAACCCGCTTCTGTGTGGCGGACTTAAACTTTGCTCTTCCGCACAATCGTGAGAAATTTGGAGCAAACATTGGTCGTGCAGCCTGAGGAACGCTGCCACCGCTGAATGTGAAAACCCATCCTTCAACTGAGCCGTCAGGAACAACCGTTGTCGGACCTGTCATTGCCTCGCTCCAGGCGGTTTCTCCTGGTGCTGCTTGAAAGTAGCCCCAGTAGCGGTAGCCATTGTCGGCGGCTTGGGCTGAAGACGGTAGGGCAGATAGTAAGAGTGTTGAAAGAGCTAAAACTATGAACGAAAGTGAACTTTTACTTTTCAATGTATGAGTCTCTCTTTAGGGAGTCTCACAGGGCGGACCATTTGAAATTTCTACACAAAAAAAGTCGCTCGATAAAGTTCTCGAACGACTTAACCAACTGTGCAAACACTTCTGTTTGGACGAGCGCCCCGCAAACCTCGGCGGGTGGTGTCGATATC
>JBAZYI010000122.1:0-3380 GCA_041659345.1 Candidatus Nanopelagicaceae bacterium
TTCTGCAGGGAGTAGAGATCGTGCAATCTCCTTGAGTAAATACTTGGTCCGGCGCCCCTTAATCTTGAAAGAAGACGGGAGAGAGGCAGTCCATTCGACAATTTCATGGTCAAGCAGCGGCGATCGTACTTCCAGGCTATTAGCCATCGTTGCCATGTCGGCTTTAACTAAGAGGTCGCCAGGTAAATACCACTCAAGATCAGAACGGAGCATTCGGGAAAGGTCATCCCTCGCACCATCGCGCTGAAAATCTTTCTCAAAATCACTGGCTGCACGTGTTGTGCGGAAATCTGGAGATATCAGAGAAGAGAGTTGGATGTCCGATCCAAGTGAGACAACCCCGCGATATCGCGACGCCAAGGAGGGGTAGGGCTGAATTTGAGAGATGATTCGTCGGAGTTTACGATGCGAGATGCTTTCACGCGCCGAAAGACTCTTGCCAAGTGGGGACGCAATTGCCATGGCCGCATTCCACCGCTGCATCATTGGTGTGGCTAGGTAACGGTCATACCCCCCAAATACTTCATCACCGCCATCGCCACCAAGTGCAACAACTACTTCCTGTCGTGCAAATTTTGCGAGCATAAATGTTGGAATAATTGAAGAATCGGCAAATGGTTGATCGAGGGATCGAGAAAGTTGCTGCAATAAGAGAGCGGGGTCAGGAGAGAGTTTCTCTTCGACATGTTCGGTCCCCAAATAATTTGCAACTTCTCGCGCGTACTTTGACTCGTCATATCGAGGATCGTCAAAACCGATTGAGAAAGTTCGAACTTTTCCTGGAACAAGTTGTGTCATGTATGCCGTAACAACTGATGAGTCGTACCCTCCACTCAAAAAGGACCCAAGTGGGCGCTCGGAGATTAATCTGCGCTCAACCGACTCTTTGATGAGCACTTTCGTCCGTTCCACCGCATCTTCAAATGAGACCTTCTTCTCCTTTGAGTAATCCGGCGACCAATACTTCGATGTGGTCAGTGAACCTTTGTGCCACGTACCCATCGACGCTGGCGGGATCTGGTTGATCTCATTAAACGCAGATCGAGGGGCGTTTACGTATCCGAAAGAAAGAACTTCGGAGATCGCTTCATGGCGCAGAGTTGTCTTCGCACCCGCAGCGATCAGAGCTTTTACTTCAGAGGCAAAGAGCAAGGTCCCATCTGGCTGGAGTGAGTACCAGAGTGGCTTTTTTCCCATCCGATCTCGTACAAGTAAGAGAGTCTCTGTCCTCTGATCCCAAATTGCTATTGCAAACATTCCATTGAGTCTTTGAACAAATTCGAGTCCAAACTCTTCATAGAGATGGACAATGACTTCCGAATCGCCATTCGAGCGAAATTTATGTCCTTTTGATACGAGGACATCCCGCAGTGACTTGTAGTTATAGATTTCTCCGTTGAAAACCATGTGAATTGTTTTGGCTTCATTGGCCACAGGCTGTTGACCGGTGCCCACATCAATGATTGCGAGGCGGCATATCCCTAACGCGACCCCCGGACTAAAAAAGGTTCCTCGCTCATCAGGACCGCGGTGATCTATCGAATCAAGGACACTCCCAAAGGAATCCTTCTTGGGAGCGTCGACTCCAACACCTCCGGCGATGCCACACATATTGCGTCAGTCAGAAACCGTCGGACCGTTGGCGACAGTCTCTCCGAATGCCTTTAACCAATCGACGGTCTCGGATAGCGCCGTCTCGAATTGCATGGGAATGACAGACGGAAATAGCTTCTTCAGAAGAACAGGAGAGTTCTGGGACTCTTTGACATCTCCTGGGCGAATTGGCATGAAATTTACTTGGAGATCTGGGAAATGCACCTTAAGCATCCCGATAGTGTCAAGAAGAGAGATGCGATTGCCATATGCAAGATTGATTGCCCCGTCATGCGTAACTCTGCGCTCCATTGCATCAAGACAAATATCAACCACTGTCTTTACGTAAGTGAAATCGCGTGACTGTGACCCGTCACCAAAAACTTCAATAGGTTCGCCGTGCATTGCCTTCCAAATCCATTTTGGAATTACGGCCGCATATTCATGGTCAGGTCTTTGCTTCGGTCCGAATACATTGAAGAAGCGAAGCAACGTCACTGGAACGTCATAGGCGGTCCCGTAGGCTTGAACGTATCCCTCCGCCGCCATCTTGCTCGCGGCATATGGAGTCATTGGTCCAAGCCACATTGACTCATCTTTCGGAAGCGCGCCATTTCGTCCGTATACAGAGGAGGAAGAACTGAAAAAGACATGAGCACCTGTGGCGCGCGCAACTTCCAAAACATTGAGAGTGCCCGTCGCATTCACATCATGAGTCGCCACAGGATTCTTCAACGAGCGTGGAACCGAGCCACGTGCACCCAAGTGAAAGATTACTTCCGCATCGCCAATCGCATTCTTTAACTTATCTGCATCAACCAACGAAATCTCGTGGAGTTTATTGAGTTTTGTATCTACATTGGAAAGAAGTCCAGTAGATAAGTCATCAACAATGCTTACTTCATGCCCCTTGAGGGATAAGGCGGTCACGAGATTCGAACCAATGAAACCAGCACCACCTGTTACTGCGACGTGTGTCATAACCGCACCCTATCAATCCTACTCATCTGATTATGACTGGACTCTTAGAGTTTACACAGCAAAATCGCTTGCTTTTCCGATTCCACGTACGAGAATTGGTACATGAAAAAATTCAACGTGAAACGAATCGGCGTCATAACATTGGCAGCAGCCCTAGTCGGAGGAGTTATCCTTGCCCCGGCAAGCATGGCCGCTACAACGAGCCGATATCTGTCATTATCAGCTGATGGAACCGTCAAAGTGACACCCGACGCTGTCCGGATTAACGCAACTGTTACTTCCGTTGCTGGGACGAGCAAGGAAGCACTTGCTGCGACGGCCGCATCCGCATCCGCTGTTCGAACCACTTTCCTTGCAAATGGAATAGCTGCTAGAGACATTGCAACCCAGAGCGTCACGATCTACCCCGAATACAAATACACGCAAGATGGGGGCTCGGTACTCATCGGGTACAGAGCGAGTCAAAATTTCGTTGTGGTAGTCCGAAAAGCATCGACTGCTGGAGTAATTGTTGATGCAATCGTGGCTGCAGGTGGAGATAATCTCCAACTCAACGGAGTCACTCCATTTGTTCTTGACTCAAGCAAGGCAACGGCTAGTGCTCGCACGATTGCAGTTAAGAATGCAAAAGCAAAGGCAAAATCGTACGCCTCGCTCCTTGGAGTCAAACTAGGCAAAGTGAATCACTTGATTGAAAACTCTTCGCCTTCTTCATATCCACCGATCATGTCCGTTTCGAAGGACTCCGCAGGTTCTACCGAGATTGATCTCGGATTGCAGGACGTAACTGTCTCAATCAGCGTTCA
>JBAZYI010000123.1:0-2470 GCA_041659345.1 Candidatus Nanopelagicaceae bacterium
AGGCAACCAACACTTTTCAGCGCAATTTTGCTGGTGAAGTCGTAGCGCGCGGAATCCGTTTGTGGGACTCACAATCTCAAGCAATCCGCTCATTTGAAACAACTGACATCTATCCTTTTGATCCCAATTGGATTATCGAGGCAACCTATGCCCAGCATCCTGAATCACGTCCCGTTGCTTTTGAGCACATTAGAGACAACGGCGGCACCCGGGATCTTGTAGTGCCCGGCGATATCACATTGAACTTGGATGGCGTGAACCTCGTGCTCAGCGCCTTCGATGATGGGGACAAGTTGCTCCTAGTATTCGGGGACTCGACTAACGGCACCGAGACCTATTCATCCGGCAGATTTCTCTTTGTCCACCCATCAACTGGTACTGACCGAATAGTCCTCAATTTCAATCAGGCCTTTGTCCCACCGTGTGGTTTTTCCAGTCATTACAACTGTCCGTTGCCGCCCCCTCAAAACCGCCTGCACATTCCCGTCCGAGCAGGCGAGCGGAATCCAATTTTTCGTGACGGCTACAAAGTCAGTTAAATCTACAAGCTACCACCCAACAACCGACCACCCAACAACCGACCACAAAGGGGAAAAATGAAGACCAGAAAGAAAGGCATGAAACTGGGAGGGCTCACCCTTGTGGTTGCTCTCGCCTTATCCATGTCCACCGGTAGCCTCGCTGCAAGCGCAGCCGACAACAATGCAACCATTGATGTCGGCACACTGCACGAAGTTCAGAATCTAGATAACACAGCAAACGGTGGGGCAGGCTTGACAGAAGCCTTCAACGGCAACGTATACGAAGGACTTTTCAAACTCACCGATGCTGGCAAAGTCGAAAACCTTTTGGCAGCGAGCTACAAGAAAAGCACGGATGGCCTTACTTACACCTTCTCAATCCGCAGTGGCGTAAAATTCCATTCTGGCAAGACCCTGACATCTGCCGATGTAAAGTCCAGCTTGGAGCGGGTAACAGCTGAAGGATCACAATCTCCACAAAAGGGGGATCTGGATAACATCAAGTCCATTACAACACCTGACACCAGGACCGTCGTTGTTACGCTTGGAAAGAAATCAATCTCCTTCGTTTACAACCTCACCTACGTGTGGATTGTAAATTCAGCGCTTACGAACATGTCTTCTGCCGAAGACGGAACTGGCCCTTACAAGTACACATCCTGGACACGAGGGTCTTCTATTTCAATCACGCGATTTGACTCATACTGGGGCTCAAATGCAAAAAATAAGGTAGTCGTATTCCATGAGTTCACCGATGGAACCGCACTTAACAACGCACTTTTGAGCCACGCGGTTGACATCATCACTAGTGAGGGAAATCCAGACGCACTGGCCCAATTCAAGAATTCGAATTTTAAGATTACTAATGGTCTATCAACAAATAAGCAATTGATAATCTTCAATGACCGAGTAGCACCATTCAACAAGGTACTAGTTCGTAAGGCCATCACTTCGGCCATTGACAAGAAGAAATTGCTTGCCTCAGTCTGGGGAGAGTACGGCACGGTTCTGGACTCCATCATGACTCCAATCGATCCAGGCTATGAGGATCTGAGTTCGGTCAATCCATACAACCCAACTCTGGCCAAATCCCAATTAGCTAAAGCTGGTTACCCAAAGGGCTTCACCTTCACTCTCGATACACCAAATGATGATCCACATCCTGCGCTCGCCGCATTTATCCAGTCTTCACTGGCAAATATCGGCGTCACAATGAAGATCAACATCATCACCACAAGCCAGTGGTTTGAGAAGATCTACAAGAACTTGGACTACACCGCGACAATTCAGAACGTTCTGAGCGGTCGAAACGTTGGTTGGTATGGAAACCCTGACTTCTTCTGGGGCTACAACAACCCACGCGTCACCCACTTGATCAACTTGGCCGATGCCGCAAACACAACGAGTGCTAATGCAGAGCTTCTCAGAAGAGCCAACCGAATCATCGTTGCAGACGCGGCGAGTGACTGGCTCTACCTTTATCCATTGATCGTGGTCTCCTCGACTTCTCTTTCAGGGTACCCAATCAATGGCATCAACTCACAGTTCTTCGTTTACAACATTACGAAGAACTAGGAGATAATTTCACTACTAGGATAAAGCCCGTATCCGATCTGGCTGTCCGAACAGGGCAGCTGGATTGGATACGGCTTTTCAAAGTTTGGGAGGTATAAATGAAAGCATCGCCAATGATTAACTACATCATTCGACGAATGATGGTGCTTGTCATTTCCCTTTTCCTGGCCAGCACCACCCTCTTTGTACTTCTGCGAATGCTGCCTGGTGATCCAGCGAACGCTCTTCTGACTGTTGGCGCGACTCCCGAGCAGGTCGCTGCAGCGCGTCACTCAGTAGGCTCAGATCTTCCAATGCTTCAGCAGTTCTGGAACTGGATCAATGATCTCGTAACTTTCCAACTCGGCACATCGCTGATTGGTAATGTTCCAGTA
>JBAZYI010000123.1:2480-3328 GCA_041659345.1 Candidatus Nanopelagicaceae bacterium
TCACGTCTCTCAGTAACCGTTCCTTTGACATTGATTTCCTTCCTTATTGCAATCACGATCGCTGTGCCACTTGGATTCATAGCGGCCTATAAAGCGAAAACTTGGTACGGCGCGCTGCTCAATAGCGTCTCCCAACTTGGCATTGCAATACCTGTCTTTTGGGTTGGTGTAATTCTCATTCTTATTTTTGCTCTTCGTCTCATGATCTTGCCCGCAGGCGGTTTTCCTCCGACGGGCTGGAGTGATCCTGGGCAAGCGCTGCGATCACTCTTTCTTCCAGTCGTCACTATTGCCCTAGTTATGTCAGCATCTCTCACTCGCTATGTCCGCTCAGCCACCTTGGATGTACTCAACAGTGATTACTTGCGCACTTCTAGATCCCTTGGCTCCTCCTTCATGGAGGCTATGTGGCGCCATGGCGTTCGGAATGCTGCATCCCCGGTCGTATCCATTCTGGGCATGGAGCTCGCCACAACTTTTATCGGAGCGGTGGTCGTCGAAGCGGTGTTCGCACTCCCCGGGCTTGGAAGTTTGCTGGTACAAGGTATTGCGCAACGTGATTACCCCATTATTCAAGGCATTCTTTTTGTCAGCACCATGGCGGTCCTCATTATTGGTTTTCTTGCAGATCTAGCCCAGCGCTTCATCGACCCTCGCCTCAGCAAGTCTCTGGCAGGTCGGAACTCATGAGCACTACAAAGAAAGAGCGCTCGGCTCCACTAATAATTGGGTGCATTCTCGTCGGTTTCATAACAAGCATGGCTCTGATCTCCCTTTTCTGGACGCCCTACTCCGTCGGCGATATGACTGGCGATCGACTCGGTCCGCTAAGTAGTGACCATTGGTTG
>JBAZYI010000124.1:0-3315 GCA_041659345.1 Candidatus Nanopelagicaceae bacterium
ACGGAAGTGGATATTCGTGAGGACCTAGAAAAGGCAGAAGAAATCGTCAAACTTGCCGAAATGCTCATAGGAGAACTTCCTCCGTTCTGAGGTGCCGCACGGCGCCAGAATCAGGCAGATATGTCGAGTCCTTGGGAGGACGAGGGGACTTATTCCTTTGACCATTCGGACTACCCTTACCCCGTGGCACGCTCACTCCCAACCCCAGCAGCTCTCGCACCGGATCAGACCCGTGGTGTCATGGCCATCCCGGCCTTCCGCAAACTCTGGAACTCCATGGCTTTCTCCTCCCTCGGAGATTGGCTCGGTCTATTGGCTACAACCGCAATGGCCCAGCAGCTCTCGGGCGGTGATTATGCAAAGGCTAACTTTGCAATCGCTGGTGTCTTTATTGCCCGACTTGTTCCTTCGGTCTTCTTGGGACCACTTGCTGGAGTGATAGCCGATCGGTTTGATCGACGTAGATTGATGATCGTTTCAGACATACTTCGCGCTGGTTTTTACATTTCGATACCAATTATCGGCAATTACCTCTGGCTCTACATCGCCACCATCCTGGTCGAGTGTGTGACCCTCTTCTGGTCACCGGCAAAAGAGGCGAGCGTTCCCAACTTGGTTCCAAAAGAGAAATTGGAGAGCGCCAATCAAGTCTCACTCCTTGCAGCATATGGAAGCGCTCCTATTGCAGCAGCACTATTTTCGCTCTTGGCCCTTGTTAATGGCGCGCTCGCAAATGCTCTTCCATTTATTGAGAGCAATTCAGTTGATCTTGCGCTTTACATTAATGCGGCAAGTTTTCTCTTTGGTGCCTGGACCGTCTGGGGTTTGCATGAAATACCTAAAGGAGCAGCATCGAAGAATGCGAGTGAGGTTGGCGTAGCCAAGTCCCTCCTGGAAGGCTGGCGATTCGTCAGCACATCTAAAATTGTGCGCGGACTAATTGTTGGAATGGTCGGTGCATTTGTTGCGGCAGGTGCCGTGATCGGTCTGGCAAGAACATTTGTTGGTGACCTCGGTGGAGGTGACGCGGCCTACGGTGTTCTCTTTGGAGCGGTCTTCACTGGACTGGCAGTAGGAATCGCATTTGGTCCAAAGGTCTTCGCGCAGTTTTCAAGACGCCGACTCTTTGGCGCTTCATTATCAATTGCCGGGTTCTTCCTTGTTCTCCTGGCGATTATCCCTAACTTAGTTCTGGCGGTATTTATCGTTGTGGTCCTTGGATCGTTCTCTGGAGTTTGCTGGGTCACGGGATTTACCATGCTAGGAATGGAAGTTGCAGATGATGTACGCGGACGCACATTCGCGTTTATGCAATCGCTCATACGCGTAACTCTCGTAGCTGTTCTCGCGATCTCGCCACTCATCGCCGCTGCAGTGGGTCAGCATAATTTCAAATTTCAAAACACGCAGATTAGTTACAACGGAGCGGCCATAACGATACTAATTGCAGGCGTAATTGCCTCAATTATTGGCACGGTCTCGTATCGACAGATGAAGGACCGCCCCAATGTCTCGATCTGGAGCGATATCTCAAATGCGCTGAAAGGCGAACTTGGATCCATTACCGGTGCTTCAACCAAGGGCGTCTTCATTGCCTTTGAAGGCGGAGAAGGTTCTGGAAAATCTACGCAGGTGAAGTTGTTAAAGAAATGGTTGGAGGGGCAGGGCCATGACGTCCTTCTCACTCGCGAACCCGGTGGTACCGAACTCGGCAAGGCTCTGAGAGAGATACTGCTCTCCCATGAGACGGGAGATATTTCTCCCCGTGCTGAGGCACTGCTCTACGCAGCTGATCGTGCTCACCATGTTCATTCGGTGATCCGTCCCGCACTTGAGGCGGGCGCGATAGTCATCACCGATAGATACTTTGATTCTTCTATTGCCTACCAAGGTGCGGGTCGAGTTTTGGAACCAGGGGAAATTGCACGTATATCGCGTTGGGCTACTGAATCCCTCTTCCCAACCCTTACCGTGGTTCTGGATCTTCCGGCAGACGTTGGATTGAGCCGTCTGAAAAGGAAAGATCGGTTGGAAGTCGAACCTATAGCTTTCCATGAGCGGATTAGGCAGGAATATTTACAGCTGGCACTTCTGGACCCCGAACGCTATTTGGTGGTAGATGCGCAAATGAGCCTTGCGGATATCGAGCACTCAATTATTACTCGCGTTGCAGAGTTGCCTGCTTTGAGCAAGATTCCAAAGAAAGAGAAACCAATTCGGATTCCTTCAGGACTAAAACGTAAGCCGAAAGCAAAATAAGGTGTCCGTCTTTGCCGAGTTGGTAGGGCAGTCACACATCGTTCTTGCTCTGCAAGATGCAGTAAAGGCATCTCGGAATGGTGAAGAATCACAAGAAATGACACACGCATGGCTCTTTACTGGTCCGCCCGGAAGTGGGCGGTCAAGTGCGGCTATTGCTTTTGCCGCAGCTCTTATCTGTCCTGAAGCAGGTTGCGGAACGTGTATTGACTGTCGCTCTGCACAAGCAGGTGGCCATGCGGACGTGGAAATCGTTCGGACCGAAGGACTCTCTATCAAAGTCGATGAAATAAGGGAGCTCCTCCAACGCGTGGCCTGGGCGCCGAGCCTGGGTGGTTGGCGCGTTGTGGTGATGGAAGATGCTGACAGGCTTACGGAATCGGCTGCAAATGCCCTCCTTAAGGCCATCGAGGAGCCTGGTGCACGTACGGTTTGGCTGCTCTGTGCGCCAACCCTTTTTGACGTTCTTCCAACGATTCGCTCCCGCACTCGTCATCTTCAACTACGTACCCCCTCGACGCAGGATGTATCAGATGTCCTAATCCGACGAGACGGAATATCACCGGCGATGGCTGAATTTGCCGCACGAGTGAGCCAGGGTCACATTGGGCGCGCGCGTCATTTAGCCAATGACGAAAGTATCCGCTCGCGAAGAAAGACCATTATGAATTTACCGTTCACACTGACATCTCTTTCTGCTTCATTCGCTGCTGCCGCGACACTTGTCGAACTTGCAACACAGGAGGCGAACTCTCAATCGGAGGCTCGCTCTGAAAAGGAGTCACACGAACTTGGCCAAGCGTGGGGACAAGGTGCGACTGGACGTGGCATGGCTACGGGTGGAGCAAGAGCACTGAAGGAATTAGAGAAGGAACAAAAGTCGAGGGCGACTCGGATGGTGAGGGATTCTCTCGATGGCGCATTACTTGATCTGGCTACTCTGTATCGCGACGTCATGATGGTTCAATCCTTTTCAGCCGCTTCAACGCTTTCCTTACTAAACAAGGAACTCGAAGAAAAAATCTTGGTGATGGCCGAGAAATCACAACCCGAAAG
>JBAZYI010000125.1:0-3288 GCA_041659345.1 Candidatus Nanopelagicaceae bacterium
CTGAAAACGGACCAGATATTTTGCATGTAATGCTCACATCTGCCCAGACGGAAGCCTTTATAGAGCGAGCCACACGTGTGATCAATGCAGGGCGGCCACCATGTCCTTTCTGCGGTTTACCTCTAGACCCACGCGGTCATGTCTGTCCCAGGGCAAATGGCTACCGCCGCTAAACCCGGACTCACTCCAGTTGAGGTCGCACTCTCGAGCGGGGAAATGAAGATTACGGGGCGCTTGGTCGACGCCACTAATGCGACATTGTTGGCGAAGGTAATTGACGAAGAAAATGAAATCGTATGTATTTACAAACCCATCGCAGGCGAAAGACCTCTCTGGGATTTCTCGACGGGGACTTTGGCCCAACGGGAATTCGCTG
Source organism: Candidatus Nanopelagicaceae bacterium (assembly GCA_041659345.1). Lineage (GTDB taxonomy): Bacteria > Actinomycetota > Actinomycetes > Nanopelagicales > Nanopelagicaceae > QYPT01. The sequence continues at coordinate 377 of JBAZYI010000125.1, forward strand.
CCTATCTGGTGAGTACTCTAGGCAACTTTGATGTAGTTCCATTGACAGTACTTCGCGATGGTCCATATGGAGAAGGAATGGTCCAGCAATGGATCGATATTGATGAAAAATTGGATATGTTGGAATTCTTCCGCAGAGATGAACCGACTCTACGAAATATCGCTCTCTTCGACGCCGTAATTAACAATACTGATAGAAAAATCGGACACCTACTCCCTGACGCCCATGGGAAGGTCTATGGATGCGATCACGGTGTCACTTTTCACTCACAGGACAAGCTGCGGACCGTTCTGTGGCAGTGGGCTGGTCAATCACTCACAGAATCGGAAGTATCGCAACTTCACAATTTAAGGAGTTTACTTACGCTTTCTCTGGGTCCATTGCTCCTGCCTCTCTTATCGAGGGAAGAATTAGTAGCCTTGGAGATGAGGTTGGACAGACTCCTCACCTTACAAACTTTTCCAATACCTTCCGACGAATGGCCCGCGGTGCCGTGGCCACCGTTCTAAACTCCCTTAGGATGACTCCGTGAAATCCTGGGCAAGCGTGTATCTACCTCCCATCGCCGAAAGGTTCGTTTTCGGCCCACTCTCTCTTCACAATTCCGCGTCAGGCAAGTCTGAAGAATTGCCGATCAAAGACGAGTACTCCATGTACGTCTGCGGCATCACACCATACGACGCGACCCACCTTGGACACGCTGCCACGTATATCACCTTTGATTTAGTGAATCGGTATCTCAGGGCAATGGGTAAGACGGTTCATTTCGTACAGAACGTTACTGATGTAGACGACCCATTGCTCGAAAGGGCAGCGCGGGACAAAGTCGAATGGTCTACGTTGGCACAATCGCAAATTGATTTATTCCGTGGTGACATGACCGATCTTCACATAATCCCTCCAGAGCATTACGTCGGCGTTGTTGAGTCCATTCCACTGGTAGTTAGCGCAATCGAAGAACTGAGCGCGAAAGGCGCCGTCTACTCCGTCGATGAAGATTTGTATTTCTCTGTCCATCAGGATTCTAATTTCGGTTTGCGATCTCACCTTTCCCAGGATGAAATGTTAGAAATCTTCGCCCAGCGAGGTGGTGACCCTGATCGCATTGGCAAGCGCAACCAACTTGACTCACTTCTGTGGCTGCATCAACGACCCAATGAACCTGGTTGGCCTTCCTCGTTCGGAGTCGGTCGTCCAGGTTGGAATATTGAATGCTGCGCGATCGCACTCAACTATTTACCGCGAGATGCGGGTAGTGATTATTTGATTGACATACAAGGCGGAGGATCCGATCTTCTCTTTCCGCACCATGAGATGGGCGCTTCGGAAGCGGCCGTGCTTATGGGGCAAGACTTTGCCCGATTGTATTTGCACACCGGAATGATCGGACTCAATGGGGAGAAGATGAGTAAGAGTTTAGGGAACTTAGTTTTCCTATCTGATCTGATTAAAGCTGGTGAAGACCCGATGGCTATTCGACTTGCCCTCATGAGTCAGCACTACTGGTTGGATCGAATGTGGAGTCTGGAAGATTTTTCTTCGGCGTCCATACTCCTAGATCGGCTTCGTTTAGTTCTCTCACATCCGGAAGTTGCGCCCACAGATGCCACGATCAATGCCATCATTGAAGCGCTTTCCAACAACTTGGACACGCCAACCGTTTGTCTCGCACTTAGCAGATGGTGCGACGAGACCGAATCAGGTGCGGTAGGTGGTTCCGCTGGAGAACTCTCTCGTGCCATCGACTTGTTGCTTGGGATTGCAATCTGACTATTCGCTATTTCGACGCCTAAGATAACGCTCGAATTCGCGAGCGATGGAATCCCCTGTTGCCTCCGGAAGTTCTGATTCATCTCGGGACGCTTCTAATTGCCTGACATATTCGGAGATTTCGCTGTCTTCTGCCGCCATCTCATCCACGCTTTTCTCCCACGCTTGAGCCTGCGCTGGAAGATCACCCTGAGGTAGGGAGATATTAAGAAAATCCTCGAGTGCATTTATCAATCCAAGTGTTGCCTTCGGTGATGGTGAAGCTGCCGCGTAATGGGGGATAGCTGCCCAGAGTGAAACCGCATCTATCCCACGTCTCTGGGCTGCTTCTTGAATTACACCGAGAATGCCCGTCGGTCCTTCGTATCTACTGACTTCAACACCCAACCGCTCAGCAATGTCAGGATGAGTACCACTGCCGCTTACCGATATAGGTCGAGAGTGGGGTGTATCTGCAAGCAAAGAGCCAAGTGTCAGGATCATGGTCACATCTAAATCGTCCGCCAAATCAAGGATATTCGCTGCGAACGTCTTCCATTTCATCGAGGGCTCAATGCCCTTGACTATTACGAGATCAAAGTCGTATTGAGGTGTTGCAATTCCAAAGACCTCAGTGGTGGGCCACGTCAAAGTTCTAAACTTCGAGTCGTCTACAGAAACCATCGGACGATTCACTTGAAAATCGTAAAAATCTTCTGGATCGACTTGTGCGACGAGAGACGCTGACCATGTGTTCAGTAAGTGAGACGCTGCCCCGGTCGCTGCTTCTCCCGCATCATTCCAACCACCGAATGCGAGGATCATGACAGGTGATCTAAGGGCAGGGATGTGGAGAATTTCCATATCTCCACCTTACGGTAACCTTCGACAAGTGACGACCTCAACTCAGACCCTGCGCCAAGCCCTCGCAGAGCGAACGGTTATTGTTGATGGCGCCATGGGCACGATGCTTCAGGCCGCAAACCCCACGATGGAAGATTTCCAAGGTCATGAGGGATGCAATGAGATCCTCAACGTGAGCAGGCCAGATATCGTGCGCAGCGTTCACGAGGAGTATTTATCCGTTGGTGTGGATGCAATTGAGACAAACACTTTCGGTGCCAACTGGGCGAATTTAGCTGAGTACGGGATCGAAGATCGTA
>JBAZYI010000126.1:0-3282 GCA_041659345.1 Candidatus Nanopelagicaceae bacterium
TTGTCACTGCGTTGGTAATCGGGTTAGGCAAACCCGGTTGGGTGGTTCTGGCGGTTCTCTTTTTCTTCACGAGCCTGGCCATGAGAAGACTAGTGACTGGCTCGTGGTCGAAAACCAGTAACGAAACTCATTAGAAGGTTCTTGCACATGCCCTTTATGGAAATCGCGAGTAGGCTCATAAAATGACTGCGACTAATGGTTTTAAGGGCAAGAGCATCATCGTTACTGGCGCAGGCTCGGGGATCGGTCGCGCAGCAGCTATCCAATTCGCGATGCAAGGTGGGAAAGTTCTTATCGCCGACCTCAATGAAGCGACAGCCAATGTTGTGGCCGAGGAGATTCGTGCCGCTGGAGGCGTCGCCGTCACGGTGGTCGGAGATTTGAGTGATCAAGTGATCGTCGACAGAGTGGTGACAACTGCCATCGAACAATTTGGCACCATAGACGTTCTGGTAAATAACGCAGGCATTATGGATAGCATGAGCGCCAATGATGAAGTCACCACCAAGGAGTGGGATCGTGTTATACGAGTCAACCTGACGGCACCATTTATGCTCTCAAGAGCAGCATTGCCACATATGTTGAAAGTCGGTAAGGGCGCCATTGTGAACACTGCATCTGAAGCCGCTATTCGAGGTAGTGCTGCTGGTACTGCATACACCGTATCCAAACATGGGATCGTTGGACTGACCAAGTCTGATGCTGTGATGTATCGCAATCGTGGAATTCGCGTAAATGCTGTAGCACCTGGTGGAACTCGTACCAATATACAAGTTGTGCCAGTAGAAGGAACTGAGGGACCGAAGATTCTTGGTGGTTATATGTCTAACGTCGGCCGAATTGCGGACGCAGACGAAGTGGCCGCGGCAATTCTCTTTCTTGCTTCAGATGCAGCAAGCGATATCAATGGTGCAATACTACCCGTGGACGGTGGATGGTCTGCTGTTTAGGATCGTAACGTTCTCTTGAATAGTCAGGCACCGCGACCTACTCTTTAGTTATGAACATTGCCTTAGCCGTTATTGCAATCCTTACAATTTTTACGCTTGGGCGGGTAGTCTTCCTCGACGCCGAAATTAGGACGCTTGATTCGGCAGGTTTGAGGTTTGGCAGACTTGTCAAGGGATGGCAGGCCACTCACTTAGCTGACACTCCACCGCCCTCGAACATTATTGAGGCAGAGGTAGAATACGACTGGTTGGTGAACGCAAGAGATTCCAAGAAGGAAAGTCGGACAGTATGGCTCGGAACGTCGGCGTTGCTTGTGGTGCTCCTCGTTAGCGCGATTATTCAGATCGCGCGAAACTAGGTTGATTCCGTCTTACTTCAATCCATGATGGAATCTCGGGGAGATATGGAAAATCTCGAGAAGATAGTGGCTTTTACTAAGTTTTTGCGTCCTGGCGTACCGCTCACTCTGGAGTGGGAATACTCTCCGCGGCCCGCGCGATATTTCGTTGCATCCCGCCGAAGACCAGTCCGTGGAATGGTTTGATCATCGCCCAGTAAAGCCCACCCGCAGGGCCGTGTGGGTGGAATAGCGCACGTTGTCGAAAAAGTGTTCGTCCGTCTTGGTCTTTTTCAATAATGAGTTCTAACCATGCCAATCCCGGTAAACGCATTTCGGCTCTCAAGCGGAGCAAGTGATTCTCTTCAAGTTCTTCAACCCGCCACCAGTCCAGGGCGTCCCCAATGACAAGATTGAATGCATCCCTGCGGCCTCGACGAAGTCCGGGTCCACCAACAAATCGATCAAGGACGCCGCGAGTCCACCAACCAAGTCGCCATGAGTACCATCCATGTTCGCCGCCAATTCCTTCAATAATGTGCCAGAGTTGTGCAGAAGAGGCGTTGACTTCTCGCACTCGTTCATCGACGTATAGCCCCCCTCCCGCCCAATCAGGATCAGTAGGCAACGGGTCACTGGGAGCGCCAATGTGCGCAGCTGATGCCCAGCGGGTGGTGACGCGGCCATCTTGAATTCGTTGGAGAGCTAATTCGACCGCTGTGCAAAAATTAGTGAGTCCGCCTTCTGGATCGGGGATATATCGAGATATGTCATGCTCCTTGCAGATCACTTCGTTTGCGATGCTCTCCATGAGCGCTCGAGCAATCTTCTTAGGAACTGGAGTAACCAGACCCACCCAGTGACTCGAAAGCGACGGCGTCATGAAGGGGAGGGAAATAATTCGACGTGATTTGTAACCTGATACTTTTGCGTAGAGGACCATCATCTCTCTGTAAGTAAGTACATCTGGTCCGCCGATATCAAAACCTCGGTTGATCTCCGGCGACATTTTCGCGGATTTGACGAGGTAATGGAGGACATCTCTGACTGCGATTGGCTGTATCCGGCTGTCGACCCAGTTAGGGGTGATCATGATCGGCAAACGTTCAGTGAGATATCGAAGCATTTCAAAGGAGAGCGAACCAGACCCGATAATCACCGCGGCGCGTAATACCGTGGTGGGCACTTTGCTAGCCAACAAGATTTCGCCCACTTCTTTTCTCGACTTCAGATGAGGACTCAAATCTTCTTCTTTGGGATAAAGCCCACCAAGATAGACGATTCGTTCCACCTGAGAGGCCAGAGCTGCTTCAGCGAAATTCTGTGCGTTAATGCGATCGAGCGATGCAAAAGTTGCCCCCGCGCCAAGTGAGTGAATCAAGTAGTACGCCACCTTCACCCTGGAAAGAGCAGGAGAGAGAGTTTCCGGATGTGCAGGATCACCATAGACAATCTCGACATGATCGAACCATTCACGGTCGGCAAGGTGTCGTGGCTGCCGAGCCATAACTCGAACGCGATATCCCGCCGCCAAAAGTTCTGGAACCAAGCGACCGCCGATGTATCCCGTGGCACCCGTGACAAGTACGAGTTCACCTGTTGCGTTGGAAAACTCACTCTCCATGCGAAATCCTTTAAGGAACAGTCGATGACGCTACTTCATCTTCCTCGCGAAAGTCCTGAAAGAGAAGGGGACTAGCCGTCAATCAAACTAGAAGGTTTCATCAAAAGCAATCGTTCCGCTCACACCCACCTGGTAGGCAGATACTCGCCGTTCGAAGAAGTTTGAGAGTTCTTGGACATCCTGCAATTCCATGAATGCGAAAGGATTCGAACTTCCGAAAATCGGTTCCATCCCAAGTGGGACGACACGCTGATCCGCCACGAATTCTAGGTAACGTCGCATCTCTTCGGGAGTCATTCCTGCTATTCCTCCGCTCAAAAGATCCTCCGCAAATGCATATTCGGCATCTACCGCTTCGATCATCATCGAT
>JBAZYI010000127.1:0-3277 GCA_041659345.1 Candidatus Nanopelagicaceae bacterium
TCTGCACAAATAGTTCGACCATCGTTGTTTCATTCCGCTCAATAGTCACTTCATTGAGCGCCCATCCCTGGTCGACAACTTTTCCGTCTCTCTCCACTGAATACGCGAGAACGAGACGCTGATCGGTAATGTAATTTTGAGAAATAACGGCATCGGCAATCTCGGACATCCGCGGCTTCTCAACTTCCGCAAGGAAGCCGACCCGTCCTAAATTCACCCCGAGCAGTGGAATTTCGCTACCTCGGACCGCTTCGGCTCCGCGGAGCATCGTCCCGTCTCCCCCAAGAACGATTGCAATCTCGATATCCGAAAGAACTTCGGCACTCAAAGGTGCCATTGATTCAATTTCGGTCTCGTTGTTGGAATAAAGTGTAAATCCAGCACTCGTGAATATTGCACCTAACTCTGCGGCAGATTGACGGGCATCTTCACGATTTTGGTTGACAATAAAAAGTATCGAACGTTTAGCGGTCATTGCGGACCCTCTGCAATCGCTTTATCGAGAGCAGCTTCATCTATTTCACCTGCACCTCGTCGCAACCAGAGGAAATATTCAACATTCCCGGCAGGTCCCGGAAGCGGGCTTGCCGCGATCCCGAGTGTCCCAAGTCCAACGTCATATGCCGACTGGGCAACATCCAACACTGCTGCTCGTCGAAGGGCCGGGTCGCGGACCACTCCGCCCGCCCCCAACTTCTCTCGCCCTACTTCAAATTGCGGTTTCACCATAACTACATAGTCAGCTTCAGGTTTCGAGACTGCTGCAAGGGCTGGAAGAACAAGTGTCAATGAAATAAAGGAGAGATCAGCGACGACAAGATCAATAGGATCGCCGACCATCTCACCGGTGAGGTGGCGAATATTTGTTCGATCAAGAACAACGACCCGGGGATCTTGGCGAAGTTCCCACGCCAACTGTCCATATCCAACATCTGCTGCAACTACCTCTGCTGCGCCGCGCCGAAGCAGCACATCAGTAAAACCTCCAGTGGACGCTCCAGCATCTAAACAACGTCGCCCCGCAACAACGATCTCAGTGAAAACATCGAGGGCTCCCGCCAACTTATGACCCCCGCGAGAGACGAAGTCATCCCGCTCTCCTTGCAGGACGATCGAAGTCTCAGCATCGACCTGGGTGGCTGGCTTCGTCGCAGGAATTCCCCGAACAAGAACCGAGCGCGACTCTATGAGATCTGCTGCTTGCTCCCTCGAACGCGCAAGTCCACGTCGAACCAACTCCGCGTCCAGACGGGTTTTCATTGTGCTTTTTTACAGACCTTCAATTGTGGAAAGTGCTGTCTCCAATTTTCGATGCACGCCTTCGAGCCGTTGAGCATGCTCGTTGGTAGACAATGCATCGATCTGGTCCAATTCGACCTTTATGTCATCCAAGAGACTTGGACTAGATGTGCCTTCACTCATTTCTTGCTTCCTGCCGTGCTCTTCTTAGCAGAGGCTGCTTTGCGAGGAGCAGCTTTCTTGAGTACTTTCTTGGCCGCACTCTTCTTTACAGTTGCCTTCTTGGGAGCAGAACTCTTTGAAGGTGCAAACGAAGTGCTCAGAGCATCAAACTCTCTCTTCAGTTTGTCGAACTCTTCCTGCTTTACAAATCCCATTTTCGAGACAGCTTGCTCGACTTCTTCTTCAACTTTGAGTTTGATTGCCTCGCCGCTTTCGCGTAGCCAGGTATTCATGGAGGCAACGACCTCAGCCGGAGTGTGCTCCCCATCGGTAATCTTGGATAGATAAACCCGAAGCGTGCTAAAAACGTCCTTTGACACGTTACCTCCCATACTTAGAGCATTACCGTACCTAAATTCTAGAGATCTCGCTTGCTTCTATCTGCCATCGACTTGCAAGGCCAGTAGGAGCTTTCCAGAATCGGCGTCTAACCGAACCTGATATCTCTACCCATTCGTCCGCTTTGAGAGTCAGACTCTTTCGACGAGTTTTAGCACTCCACGCCGCTATATCAAGAGTGTCCACACCCTCTCTAGTGTCACGCCTCACAACTATCCGGAACTCGACGACGTGATCTCCACTGGGGAGTTCGCGTTCGGACGGCTCCCCCGAAACTCTTCCCCGTAGTAGAACATTATTAAATGATTGGTCTTCGCCCTCTTCCACTTTCTGATTCTTCATCACGCGTCCCTCTCTCCATTGCCCCACCGCATGGGCAGAAGGAAAGGTTCTACGATTCCTCCGACAATAACGAATCAGTCACCTGGCATTGTGGATAAGGGGCATGTCTTCGACATGTAAAGGTGTTCACGGTCTCGAGTGAACTTATCTCGGCATCAGAATACGATCAAACATCACCTCTGTTGATTAGTTTCTGTGAATGTATCGACCTCGTGGCTCCCCCACGATTTGACCATCATGAAACGCGATTGAACCACGCAGAATCGTGGTCTCCGGCCAACCCTTGACTCGCACGCCTTCAAATGGGCAATGATCCTGTCCAGAAAGAAGCTTCTCTCCGCTAACCGTCTCTTCTTTCTCCATATCAACAATCACCAGATCTGCATCAGATCCAACCATCATGCTGCCCTTATTTGGCCAGAGCCCATAAGCGCGGGCGGGATTCGAAGAAGCGAGTTCCGCAATTCTAGTAAGCGGAATCCCCCGCTTGTGATGACCTTCAGAAAACAGCACTGGGTAGAGAAGTGCAGTTCCTCCAAAGCCAGGAAGGGCAGGCCAGAGTTTGTCGCCCTTATTCTCCTCCATACAACAGGCGTGATCTGAGGCAACCCAGGAGACCGTGCCGTCTACAACACCTTGCCAAAGGGCTTCATTATCGTCTTTGGTTCGAATCGGAGGATTCACTTTGCCGCCAAGCCCACCCTTTTCATCTAGAGTTTCATAATCAAGGCAGAGGTGATGAAGAGTCACTTCGCACTTGATATCGATACCCGGATTATTGACTTGGGCCATACGCGCTGCATTGAGTGCTGATCTGCTCGAAAGGTGCAAGAGATTGATATTGGTGCCGGCAGCGGCCGCAAGCGTGGTCGCCTCACCAATCGCCACTTGCTCGGTCAGCGGTGGACGGCCGTCATTATAAGCCTTGAGAGTCTGCGGGTCGCCATTGGCTTTCACGCGCTCAATGAAGAGTCTCATCAATTCGGATTGTTCGCAATGGATTGAAAGAGATATTCGACTGTGAGGATTTGCAATTTGCGCAGAACTCACACCTTCCATGATCGTGTATAGATGACCTAGGTCGTACTCGTCACTCATGGTGAAGGCTTTTGAATCACGACTATTGGCAGCAAGA
>JBAZYI010000128.1:0-2944 GCA_041659345.1 Candidatus Nanopelagicaceae bacterium
ATCGAAGACGGAGCCGGATCTTCAAGCATCTCAGGCCCGCTGGTGTCGGTAGAACTCGAGATTCTCAGGTGGCAATGGTTGAGTGCCAAGAATTAGGTCTGCCGCTTTCTCTGCCACCATCATCACCGGCGCGTAGATATTGCCATTGGTGACATAGGGGAAGACAGATGCGTCTACCACTCTCAAACCTTCAACGCCGTGCACCTTCATAGTCATTGGGTCCACCACTGACAGGGAGTCAGTGCCCATCTTGGCGGTACAGGACGGATGTAGCGCAGTTTCACCATCTCTACGGACCCAGTCCAGTATCTCTTCATCCGTACTCACCGATGGACCAGGTGAGGTTTCCCCCGCATTGAATTCATCCATAGCCGGCTGGGTGAGGATGTTTCGGGCCACATGAATTGCTTCAATCCACTCCTGCTTGTCTTGCTCCGTTGATAAATAATTAAATCGGAGGGCAGGTTTTTCTAAGGGATTTTTGCTCTTAATTTTGATAGTGCCCCGCGCATCGGAGTACATCGGACCGATATGAACTTGATATCCGTGCCCTGAAGATGGTGCAGTCCCATCGTAACGGATGGCGAGTGGAAGAAAATGGAACATTAAATTTGGATACTTGACTGTGGAATTGCTCCGAGCAAACCCACCCGCCTCAAAATGATTGGTGGCTCCGGGGCCTTTGCGTAGGAAGAGCCATTGGGCACCGATGAAGGGGCGTCGCCAGAATTTCAACATGGGTTGCATGGATACTGGTTTCTTGCAGGAATATTGGACGTAGACCTCCAAATGATCTTGCAGGTTGGCGCCTACACCAGGAAGATCTTTCACCACTGGGATACCGAGCGCTTTCAATTCGGAGGCGTTTCCAACGCCCGAGAGTTGCAGAATTTGCGGCGTATTGATGGCGCCGCCGCAGAGAATCACTTCTTGCGAATAGATAGTCTGTATCTTCCCCTTAATACTCACTTCAACACCAACGGCGCGGGTGCCTTCAAAGATCACTTTCGTCACCATCGCCTTGGTCTTAACCGTCAAGTTGGGGCGATTTAGAACTGGATAGAGATACGCGCGTGCCGCACTGAGTCGACGTCCGCGCCGAACATTACGATCGAAAGCCGCGAAGCCTTCTTGGCGAAATCCATTGACGTCATCCGTGCGTGGATAACCAGCCTCGACCGTTGCTTTGAAAAATGCACTGAATAACGGATTCTTGATTGGTCCACGTTCGAGTTGAAGGGGGCCGCTATTCCCGCGAAAGGGATTCTTCGGATCTGCCAAGCAGTTCTCCATCCGTTTGAAATACGGCAGACAGTGGGCATAGTCCCAGGACTCCATTCCTTGATCTTTCGACCAGCGCTCATAATCCAGAGGATTTCCGCGCTGCCAAATCATTCCGTTAATGCTGCTTGAGCCACCAAGAACTTTCCCGCGAGCGTGGTAAATCCGGCGGTTATTCATAAATGGTTCGGGTTCGGATTCGTACATCCAGTCGTAATGTTTATTTCCGATTGGGAAGGCGAGAGCTGCGGGCATATGGATAAAGACATCCCATATGTAGTCTCTTCGACCAGCCTCAAGCACGAGGACCTTATTCTCCGGATTAGCACTTAATCGATTACCCAATGCACTTCCCGCAGATCCGCCCCCAACTATGAGGTAGTCGTATTTCATCTGTCCCACCTTCTCTTTTCACTCGTTCCATGCCTGGGCGTGCTTGCCAATTGATTGCTCACTTAGCAAACACGCCCCGCACATCGGTCAGTTCAGGAGAGAACTAACAACTTATAAGGCTGAACTTACTTTCCAAGCCAAGCATTGACTTTATCTTGGTTTGCATCGACCCACTTCTGAGCAGCCTGATCGTCGGTCATCTTGTCAACCGTGATCGATTTAGCCACAGAGTTCTGGTCGTCGTTTGTCCAGTTGAAGTTCTTAAGGAGACTCGCGGCAGGGGAACCAGAGTCCATGAACTTCTTGCTTGCGATTTTATTGAGACTATACGGTGGATAATCGCACGCAACAGTCGCAGGGTCAGCATCGCAACCAGCAGTGTAAGGAGGAAGTGCGATGTGCTTGAGCGGAACCTCAGAGAGGAACCACTGTGGCTCATAGAAGTAGCCAATGACTGGCTTCTTCTGAGTCTCTGCGTTGCGGAATGCGGTGATAAGGGCTGCTTCGCTTCCGCTGTAGATGACCTTGAAATTGAGTTTCAAGTTCTTCATAAGTGCTTCATCGTTTGTCACGTATGAAGGGTCTCCGTCAAGGAATGCACCCTGTGAACCAGACTCACTAGTCTTAAACAGATCTGCATACTTGTTCAAGTTCTTGTAATCGAGGATGTCTGGGTACTTTTCCGCAAGGAAGGGTGGCACGTACCAACCAATGATGCCCTCGTTTCCCGTTGGTCCGAGATCAACGGCAACTCCCTTTTCAGTGATGTACTTCGCTGCGAGATCATCATGACCCCAGTTTTCGAGGATGGCATCAACTTCACCAGTCTCAAATCCCTGCCATGAAATTTCTTCACTGATGTTCTTTATAACGACGTTGCATCCCAACTCGTTCTTGGCAACGTATGCGACTACTGCCAAGTTTGCTTCATAACCTACCCAGGCATTAGAGGCTAGATTGACTGTTCCGCATTCCGTCGATTCCGCTGGGGTATCAGAACTGCTAGCAACCTTGGTGCTACTGCATGCGCTGAGAACTAGAGCTGCTGCCCCCAAAATGAGTGCGAAGGTCGCACCCCGTCTTGCACGATGCTCTACAAACATTGTGCTTCCTCCTGATCCAACGACCGAAGTCGTTCTTACCCGCCATTCGGATGAATGACGGAACCTAGATGCTCGCGCTCGCTAGCCCACTCGTCATGTACGAGCCTGCGATACCGAATCGCGCCTATGTGCTACGGCTTGAGTGATCCGGTCGATAAGTATTCCGA
>JBAZYI010000129.1:0-2880 GCA_041659345.1 Candidatus Nanopelagicaceae bacterium
TAGGAGACTCGGGCTGGCTCGTATAGAAGGGGAATTAAAACTCAACAACTCCATCATTAGTCGTCACTGAGCGATTGAGATGCAAAGTTTCGCCGTCAGCATTCATTGTCGGCAACGAATCAATAAGCGGAAGCAGAATAGTTTCGGCTACACCGTACACACGAATTAGTTCGGAAATTGGGTCAACATGCTCATCGACTCGAAGATCAACTATGGGGTACTCTTCCGCGCCGTATACTTTCAGTGCCGCAGACTGATGGCCACGTTTATCGCCACCTGCAGAATGACCTACACTTAATGCCATAAGAAGTCGCTTGGCCAATGGCCGAGAGTCATCGGATTCAAAACTCTTTTTCATTGCTTCAAGAGTCTCGGCTCCAACGAGCATATTTCCAACGATGGCAAAGTTTGGCCCAGTTAGCTCGCCCCGCCAAGTGTCACAGTGCTTACCGGTAAAAGAGGAACTTCCACCTCTATTATCGACGATCCCCAATTGTCGGAATTCGATTCCTTTATCACGACTCTTTAGGTACTCAAGTGTTTCATCCGCAGTATGACCCTTCGCCAAATACTCCAAGCCCCAAATACCGAGATAAGGATTTACGTATGCCTGACTTGCAATAGCGCCAGCATTGCTCTTAACAAAAGCACAGAGCATGCCCACTGCTACAAATTTCGTGGAAACTGCGGTACCAAGTTCACCCGTTCGAGAGCATCGAGCTGTAATTGAAAAAGTGTTGTACTTCATTACCTTTATCTCCTCAAAGGGAACCACAATGATCGAAATGTTGTCAGGCGAAAGGTTATATGAAAGTTATATAAAAGTTATGCGAAAGTTATAGAGAATCTTTGCCGAAGGCAACGACTTGCTTTTGAGCGTGAATGCGATCTTCTCTTTCTAGATTAGAGTTCACCATGCACATAGATATCGACTCGTATGCACGATAAATTGCATATTCATAATTAGTGACTTCAATGGAGGCTAATTGTGCAATTAATTCGCTAGACTTTAAGTGGCACTTATGTATAACCTTCGCATATGCGCGGCGTCGAACTACTCCGCCAAATACGCGAGAACGTAATAGGCGATGATCAGTTGATGGATGGTCCCTATGGACCTCGTCGAGTTACTTACGCAGACTACACAGCAAGTGGAAGGTCCTTAACATTTATTGAAGATTTCATTCGCAATGAAGTGATGCCGCGATATGCAAATACCCATACTGAGGCAAGTGGAACAGGCTTACAGACAACTCGCTTACGTGAAGATGCACGAGAAATTATTCGCAAGGCCGTGGGTGCGACATTAGATGATGTTGTAATTTTTGCCGGATCAGGTGCGACTGGAGCAATTGACAAGTTAGTGGGCATCCTCAATATTCGAATTCCTGCCGATCTTGATAGGCAATGGAAATTTTCCGATCAAATTCCGAGCGACCAAAAACCTATTATTTTTATTGGCCCTTTTGAGCACCATAGCAATGAGCTCTCTTGGCGTGAAACAATCTGCGATGTTGTCACTATTCGAGAGGATGCAGATGGTCATGTAGATCTTGACGACCTACGCGCCGAACTCAATAAATACGCTAAGCGCCCCTTGAAAATTGGTTCCTTCTCAGCTGCTAGCAATGTCACGGGAATCATTACGGATACTGATGCGGTTTCGCAGCTGCTACACGAGCATGGTGCCCTTGCATTCTGGGATTTCGCAGCGGCGGCTCCGTATGTTGAGATCAATATGCACCCAGAGAATCCATTGCATCGAAAAGATGCCATCTTCCTCAGCCCTCATAAATTCGTTGGCGGCCCAGGCACACCTGGGGTTTTAGTAGTAAGCCACGCGGTCGCTCACAATACGGTCCCGGTAGTACCTGGCGGCGGAACCGTGACTTACGTCAACACGCATGATCATCGTTATCTAACTGACCCCGCTCACAGGGAAGAAGGTGGAACACCCGCCATCATTGAATCTATTCGCGCAGGGTTGGTCTTTCAACTTAAAGAGGCAGTCGGCGTCCCTGCAATTCATGCTACGGAGAAAAAGTTCTTGGCGCGGGCCATCGAAGCATGGAAGGCCGAACCTCACATAGAGTTGCTGGGCAATCTTAATTCCGAGAGACTCTCCATTTTATCTTTTGTCCTTCATGCTCCTTCGGGAAAACTTCTTCACCATAATTTTATTGTGGCACTTCTTAATGATCTCTTTGGAATTCAATCACGTGGTGGGTGCTCTTGCGCCGGACCGTACGGCCACAGGTTGCTCGGGATAGACAACACAAAGAGCCACGAAATCGAAGAAGAAATCACAGGCGGATGCGAGGGAATAAAACCAGGGTGGGTAAGAATTAACTTCAACTATTTCATCTCAGATGTTGTCGCTGATTACCTCATCTCTTCCGTGCTCTTTGTTGCACAGCAAGGTCACCTATTTCTCTCTGACTACAATTTTGAACCAGAGACCGGTATCTGGCGGCATCGCAATGGACCAGTCGAACCCGCGCTGCGCTTGCGTGAAATTTCATATGGTGAAGATGGCCAGATGCGCTATCCCGTTCATAAAGACCGCGCACCTGAGAGTGCTCTGGCAGATTACCTAACACTGGCCAAACAGCTCGCGTCAGAACGGATTGATCGCCCATTGCAGACTGGGCAAATACCTGCACTCCCCAAAATGAGTGATCGCTTTGAATCCCTGCGCTGGTTTGAACTACCCCCAGAATGCCTCATTAAACGCTAAGGAGAACTAAGAATGCTTTCACGTACAGATTGGGATGCATGGAGGGCTGCACGTCTCGCCTCTGTTGTATCACCAACCGGAAATCTCGCTCTCATCGAAACACGGTGGCAAGAGGATGATCAGGAATTGTCACTGGATGAGGT
>JBAZYI010000130.1:0-2879 GCA_041659345.1 Candidatus Nanopelagicaceae bacterium
GGCCAAACCGAATTTGAAGGAGGGAAACTCCTCCCACATCCACTGCTCATTCCGCGGTCTTGATGACTCGCTGGTGATGGCGGATGACTCCGATAAGGAGCATGGCATGAGCGATATCGGTCGCCAATTCATTGCCGGCCAGATCGCCCACATGCGCGAAATGTCGCTTCTATTCGCGCCAAACATCAACTCATATAAGCGCTACGTGCCTGGTTCTTTTGCTCCAACCGCAATCCGTTGGGGACGAGATAACCGCACCTGCGCACTTCGCCTGGTTGGACATGGGCAGAGTCTGCGCTTGGAGAATCGAGTTCCGGGTGGAGACGTCAACCCGTACTTGGCAGTTGCTGGAATGATCGCTGCTGGCCTGGATGGCATTAAGAATAAAATGAAGTTGGAAGATGCCTTTGCAGGAAATGCTTATGCATCTGATTCAAGCCGCGTCCCCTCCAGCATGCTAGAGGCACAACTGCTCTGGGCAGGTAGCGAATGGGTCAAAGAATCATTCGGCAAGGAAGTACAAGATCACTACACAAACTACGCTGAGGTTGAATTGGCGGCTTATGGAAAAGCTGTCACCGACTGGGAGCTATTCCGTAACTTCGAAAGGTCTTAATTCGTGTCATATGACGTTATAAACCCTGCAACTGAAAAATTAGTTCGCACGATCGAACACCTCGATCTCGAAGGTACTGATGCCGTTATTGCCAAGGCCGCCAAGGCTTTTGAAACTTGGCGCCATGTCGCACCTGGTGATCGTGGCAAGATGCTCCGTCGATTTGCCGATGTCGTTGCTGACCATAAAGAGGAGTTGGCTCAATTAGAGATCGACAACTCTGGTCACACTCGTGGCAACGCTCTCTGGGAAGTCGATAACGTTGTCAACGTTCTGACCTACTACTCAGCGGCGCCGGAGCGCCTCTTCGGACGACAGATACCTGTGGCCGGTGGCATTGATGTCACATTCAAAGAACCACTCGGAGTTGTCGGAGTCATTGTTCCGTGGAACTTCCCGATGCCCATTGCTGGTTGGGGTTTTGCCCCGGCCCTTGCTGCGGGAAATACTGTCGTTCTCAAGCCCGCCGAATACACGCCCCTGACTGCAATGCGTCTTGGTGAATTGGCACTTCTTGCTGGCATTCCAAATGGTGTCTTCAATGTACTTCCTGGCAAAGGAAGCGTCATTGGCGCACGATTTGTCACGCACCCAGCAGTGCGAAAAATCGTCTTTACCGGCTCCACCGAAGTGGGCAAGGGAATCATGGCGGGCTGTGCCGATCAGGTAAAGCGAGTCACCCTCGAACTCGGTGGCAAGAGTTCGAATATCATCTTCGCTGACGCAGATATCGCAAAGGCTGCTGCTAGTGCACCTGGTTCTGTCTTTGATAATGCCGGACAGGATTGCTGTGCTCGCTCTCGCATTCTGGTCGAAGAAAGTGCATTCGAGACTTTCATGGAGCACTTTGAGACTGCGGTGAAAAATTTCCGGGTGGAAGATCCAAACCTCGGAACCGCTGAGATGGGTCCACTTATCTCACGCAAACAGTTCGATGCGGTGCAGACATTCTTAGATGAGCCAATCGCCTTCAAAGGAAGCGCCCCGGCTGGATCTGGATATTGGATGGCGCCAACAGTTCTTCTGCCAAAGAACACCCAAGCACGTTCATGGCGTGAAGAGGTTTTTGGCCCCGTGGTCTCGGTTATGACATTTAAGGATGAGGCCGAAGGAATTGCGATGGCCAACGACAGCGAATATGGCCTATCGGGATCCATTTGGACCCGCGATGTCGGGCGTGCGCTGCGCGTATCGCGTGGCATCGAAACCGGAAACCTCTCGGTTAATTCGCACTCATCAGTCCGTTTCTGGACACCGTTTGGCGGCTTCAAGCAATCTGGACTCGGACGAGAGTTAGGCCCGGACGCACTAGATTCATTCACCGAAGTCAAGAACGTCTTTATCTCTAACGACTAGTTTCAATCCACATACTTCCAATCATGAGGAGCTCAGAAAAATGACTAAACGTCTAGAAGGTCGCGTTGCCACAATCACCGGCGGCGGCAGCGGAATCGGTCTTGCAACTGCCAAGAGGTTCGCCAGTGAAGGTGCAAAGGTCGTCATCGTCGATATGAACTCAGAGTCTGGCGAGGCCGCGGCCAAGGAAGTAGGCGGAATATTCGTCAAAGCCAATGTCACCGAGACTGCTGATGTCGAGAACATGTACAAGGTCGCATTTGATACATACGGACGCATTGATATTGCATTCAACAACGCGGGCATCTCACCACCAGATGATGATTCAATTTTGACCACGGGCCTTGATGCATGGGATCGCGTCAACCGCGTCAACCTCACCAGCGTCTTTCTCTGCTGCAAATACGTCATCCCTTACATGCAGAAAGCCGGCAAGGGCTCGATCATCAACACTGCATCATTCGTGGCAACCATGGGCGCAGCAACATCACAGATCGCTTACACCGCTTCCAAGGGTGGCGTTCTTTCCATGACCCGCGAACTCGGTGTGCAATTTGCACGCGAGGGTATCCGCGTGAATGCCCTCTCCCCTGGACCTGTCAACACACCGTTGTTGATGGAACTCTTTGCCAAGGATAAAGAGCGCGCAGCTCGCAGGCTGGTTCATATTCCAATGGGACGCTTTGCCGATGCCACAGAGATCGCAGCCGCAGTTGCATTCTTGGCCAGCGATGACTCTTCATTCATCACGGCGTCAAACTTCCTAGTAGATGGCGGAATTTCTGGAGCGTACGTCACTCCACTTGATGCCTAAGTAGTTAACTAATCCACTCGCTGTACAGGTGCGCCTGCGATCCGATCAAGAAATTGATCGACAAGATCGTAGGCGCGTTTGTTTGAGTGCTCC
>JBAZYI010000131.1:0-2711 GCA_041659345.1 Candidatus Nanopelagicaceae bacterium
AGCAAGAGCACTGAAGGAATTAGAGAAGGAACAAAAGTCGAGGGCGACTCGGATGGTGAGGGATTCTCTCGATGGCGCATTACTTGATCTGGCTACTCTGTATCGCGACGTCATGATGGTTCAATCTTTTTCAGCCGCCACAGCGCTTTCCTTACTAAACAAGGAACTCGAGGAAAAAATCTTGGTGATGGCCGAGAAATCACAACCCGAGAGAATCCTAGAAAAATTAAACGCAATTATGCAGGCACGGACGAGTTTGAGTTACAACGCTGCTCCCTTGTTAACTATTGAGGCGCTCATGTGCGCCTTAGCGCAGTAGTTATCGGGGAGCACTGAAATATGAAACGTCCTGGTCCGCGGATTTCTAAGAGAAAACGGAATATATCCATCCTTGTTGTTGTGGTTTTTGTGTTTATGGGAACTTTCTCGGCGCCGAAAATTGAGGATCTTCCAACGACGCTAGCCCAGTATGAAGAACAGTCTCTGGATTGGTCTTCCTGTTACGACAATTTTGACTGTTCGTATGTGCAAGTGCCTATTGATTACGAAAATCTCGCCCTGGGTAGATTCAAGCTACGTGTTTTGAGACATGGGGCAATTGAACAGGAGGGCCGGATTGGATCACTAGTCCTAAATCCTGGTGGTCCTGGGGCTTCTGGTGTTGAGTATGCCTATAACGCGGAGTACATATTTAGCCCTGATCTATTGCAGAAATACGACATTGTGGGATTTGACCCACGCGGAGTCGGGCAGAGCGCCCCTATCAGGTGTCTGACTGATCGTGAGACCGATGCAAGTTATTCAACAGACAGTAAGCCAGATGATGCCAAGGAATTGAGTACTCTGATAAAGGATGTGCGTGCATACGCGGAAAAATGTTACTCACGAACGAAGAATGTCCTTCACTACAGCACGCGCGATTCAGCTCGGGATATGGACATACTTCGGGCTGCGCTCAAAGAGAAGAAATTAATTTCTTGGGAGTTAGTTACGGCACCTATCTTGGGACACTCTACGCAGAACTCTTTCCAAAAAAAGTCGGTCGAATGGTTCTTGATGGCGCGGTGAGCCCCAATGTGGAGAGCGAAGATCAGAATCTGACTCAAGCAATTGGGTTTGATATGGCACTGGATGCGTTTATATCTGATTGCTATCTCGAGACAGAGTGCTCTCTGGTGCAACCCATCGAGAATGGTCGAGCGCAGATCATCGCGCTCTTTGCGAAGACGGCGATATCTCCACTCACGAGTGAAAGTGGTCGCGCTGTAACGGAATCACTTATTGTTCTTGGCATCGCATCTGCTCTTTATGACAGTTCAACTGGTTGGCCGCAACTTCGAGTTGCTTTGGCGCAAGCACTGAAGGGAGATGGAACCACCCTTCTCTCTCTGGCGGATGACTATGCGCAGCGACGAAGTGATGGCACATATTTAAGTAATGAAACAGACGCAGCTTTCGTAATTGACTGCCTCGATTGGCGCGGTCCAAAATCAACTGCATCAATAAAAGAATTAGCTAAGAAGTTTGCTCAAGAGGCACCAGTGTTTGGGCCTTACCTGGCGTATAGCGGTCTGTCCTGTCAATTCTTTACTACTCCGAGACAAAACGTGATGAAGGAGATAGTCACCACACCAGTCATTATTATTGGAACTACGCGCGACCCTGCAACACCGTATGTTTGGGCGCAGGATTTGCACAAGACAATTCGAAACTCACTCCTCATCTCGTTTGAGGCAGACGGACACACGGGGTACGGTCACGGTTCGAACTGCGTGGATTCCGCGGTGAACCAGTACTTCCTGACGGGCATTTTGCCAACCTCTGACCTGACATGCAAATCGCCCGCTTGACCTTGGATGGGCCATCGGTGGTAATGAGCACCCCGTTTTATAGGGCAGGATATTACTTATGCGCCTAGACCATGTTTCGTATGTGACTTCCCATGACCAGCTCGCCGACACCGTGCAACGCCTCGGCTCTCGACTCGGAACGGCTTTTGTCGATGGAGGAGTTCATCCGCGTTTTGGTACACGCAATTTCACACTGCCTTTAACCGATGGCCATTACATCGAAGTGGTTTGCCCACTGGATCATCCGGCATCCGACGCATCACCATTTGGGAAAGCAGTTTCCAAACGTGCAAATGAAGGCGGCGGCTGGTTGACATGGGTGGTTTCTGTTGACGATCTTGCGCAGGTTGAAAATCGGCTTGGTCGTCCTGCTGTTGAAGGTCATCGCAGAAAGCCAGATGGTACGGATCTGCGTTGGAAGCAGATTGGTGTTCTTGACACGCTCGAAGATTCTCAACTTCCTTTCTTTATCCATTGGCTTTCTGCTGAACATCCCTCCGCTGATGGAAAGGCACACGCAAAGATTGTTCAAATTGAAATTGCAGGGGATGAAAAGACCATTACTAATTACCTAGGAACCGATCTGGCTCATGCAATTGGTGAGATCGAGGTTCTTTGGAGCGAGCCTTCTGACTCAGATGGAAATAATGGAATCATCGCCATTCACCTTGAGACTCCAAATGGAGTAGTCCGAATAGATTAGGAAATGGGTTTCGCGACGCTGGGATTTCATCATTGAATAAATCAGGGGCGTTGCACTGATTTGATTATGTAATTTGGCTTAGTTGAATATTCTTGAGCCAAATGCAGGATTGTTCGCAGGAGTATGTAGAGAGCGTAAATCGTCACGGAAAACCCGAA
>JBAZYI010000132.1:0-2665 GCA_041659345.1 Candidatus Nanopelagicaceae bacterium
GGCGGCATGGGCATGTGCTGATCCAGGAATTCAGTACGACGACACCATTAATGACTGGCACACCAATCCAGAGACTGGACGCATCAATGCATCCAACCCTTGCTCTGAGTACATGTCATTGGACAATTCTTCGTGCAACCTCGCATCCCTCAACTTGATGAAGTTCTTGAAGGCCGATGGATCTTTTGATTCCAAGACGTTCGCACGAGCCGCAGAGATGATCATCACTGCGATGGACATTTCAATCTGCTTCGCAGACTTTCCAACAGAGGCGATCGGTGTCACAACGCGTGCTTACCGCCAACTTGGAATTGGATATGCAAACCTCGGTGCACTTCTTATGGCATCAGGTCTCCCATACGATTCTGACGGTGGACGCGCCCTTGCTGGTGCGATCACATCATTGATGTCAGGCATCACCTACAAGCGCTCTGCAGAACTCGCAGGAATCGTCGGACCTTACGAGGGTTTCGCACGCAATGCTGCCCCACATACTCGCGTCATGCGCAAGCATGCATCGGCTTCCATTTCTGCCAAATCAGTGACCACACTGGATCGCGATGTATGGACCGAAGCCAACAAGGCGTGGGACGCCAACACTAAGATCGGTGAGAAGAACGGCTGGCGCAATGCACAGATCTCTGTTCTCGCCCCAACTGGGACAATCGGCCTGATGATGGATTGCGATACAACGGGAATCGAGCCTGACTTCTCGCTTGTGAAGTTCAAGAAACTTGTCGGCGGTGGATCGATGCAGATCGTCAACCAGACTGTCCCTGCTGCACTTCGCAAACTCGGATACGTCGAAGAAACCATCGAAGCAATCGTTGAATTCATCGCAACACATGGTCACGTTATCGACGCTCCGGGACTCAAGCTTGAGCACTACGACGTCTTTGACTGCGCATTGGGCGCTCGCTCTATCGCCCCAATGGGCCATGTGCGGATGATGGCTGCATGCCAGCCATTCCTCTCCGGTGCGATCTCCAAGACCGTCAACCTTCCTGAGGAAGCAACTGTTGCTGACGTAGAAGAGGTTTACTACGAAGGTTGGAAGCTCGGTCTGAAGGCGCTGGCTGTCTACCGCGACAACTGCAAAGTTGGTCAGCCACTTTCTGATGGCAAAGCAAAGTCAAAGGACGCAGGTTCAGCGGTTGCGCCAGCTGCTGCAGTTCGTAAACGCCTTCCAAAGTCACGTCCAGCAATGACAACCTCATTCTCTGTCGGTGGCGCCGAGGGGTACATGACCTCTGGTGCATATGCAGATGGTGCACTCGGTGAGGTATTCCTCAAACTCGGCAAGCAGGGTTCAACTCTTGCCGGTGTGATGGATGCATTCTCCATCGCAGTCTCCATCGGATTGCAGTACGGTGTTCCGCTAGAGACTTTTGTTGAGAAGTTCACCAACTTGCGCTTTGAGCCAAGTGGAATGACGGACGATCCAGATATCCGCATCGCACAGTCAATGATGGATTACATCTTCCGTCGCTTGGCACTTGATTACTTGCCATTCGCAACTCGTTCATCAATTGGTCTCTACTCTGCAGCAGAGCGCGCGCGTGCTCTGGAGACAGGGGAGTACACCGAAGCTGCACCAGTTGAGGCTGACGAGTTCGAACGTATATCAGAGCCTGTTGCGGTAGTGGCACCTGTTGCAGTTCCAAAACCAGCTGATACCAAGATTTCTTCGGCACCGGCTCCATCACAGGGCTACGGATCATCCACCGAGTTGATGGAGGCGATGTCAGGAATTCAAACTGACGCACCTCTATGCATGACCTGTGGCGTGAAGATGCGTATGTCCGGTGCTTGCTACGTCTGCGAAGGCTGTGGCAATACTTCTGGTTGCAGTTGATAAAAAAATAGCATCAGAAGGAGGGCTCTCCCATCGCGGGAGGGCTCTTTTTCTTTGGTTTATAAATAGACCAAAACAGGCATTTTAGCCCTTTAAGGATTAGATATAAGCCTTTTATAGACATAAGGGGGTTCACTATTCCTGTAAATGGCTTATTATAAGTCCATGAGGGCAGAATGATGGCAATAGTGCGGAACACTTCTGATTGGGAGCAGGAGTTGGGCAGACGCGTGAGCCTTGTGCGGAAGCAACGGAGGATGACGCAACAAGAGTTGGCAGACCGATCCAACGTTTCACGATCGGCCATTAAGTATTTGGAGTCGGGCAAGGGATCGAGTCTTGCCACTTTCTTGAATGTTGTGCGAGCACTTGATCTTGATGAGAATCTCGACCAGATTTTTGCCGTGGTCTCCACAGTCTCGCCTCTGGCTCTTTTGCAGGCAAAGAAAAAAACTGGCCAATTGTGAGCTCGTATATTCCAGTCGACCTGATTGAAGTCAGGTGTTGGGGGAGATCCATCGGAGCGTTGGCTTACGACCCGAGACTAGGCCTCAACGTTTTCGAGTACACCCCCGAATGGATATCGAGCGGGGTTGAGTTGGCGCCGTTGCATATGCCACATCGAAAAGGCACGTACTCTTTTCCGCAGTTGTCGAAGGAAACTTTTTATGGCCTGCCAGCAATGATTGCTGATGCGCTTCCCGATACTTTTGGAAACGCTGTCATCGATGCTTGGCTGGCTACGCAAGGTGTAGATAAATCCGAGATAAAGTCCTTGGATCGATTGGCGTACGTAGGAGAGAGAGCGCT
>JBAZYI010000133.1:0-2531 GCA_041659345.1 Candidatus Nanopelagicaceae bacterium
TCGGCAGCTTCACGGCCAGTTCGTGGGGCGATCGGTTGGAAAACGTACTCAGCACGCGCACCTAAGCGATTGCAGTGCCAAGGAAGTTTGAACTCCTTAATTGCCGCATCCACCCCATCTGCCCAGCGAGTGGCAAGTGCAATCATTTTTTCAAATGATTCAACAGTGAGGACTTCGGACAATGTCGCCCGCATTGCAGCCAGGGATAATGCGTTGCCTGCAAGTGTTCCGCCGATACCGCCCGTATCAATTTGTTCTAGCAAGACTCGACTCGATATTGCATCAGCGACTTCCTTTGTCATGCCAAATGCCCCGGTTGGTATTCCTCCGCCAATTGCTTTCCCGATTGTAAGAAAATCAGGCTTCAATCCAAGAGCCCGGGTCATTCCGCCAATACCCATAGAGATTGTGTGAGTCTCATCAATAATCCATAAAGCGCCGTACTTCTTGGCCAATTCGCCCACCTTCACCAGGTAGCCCTCCTCGGCAAGCACAATGCCAACATTGGTCATAGCGGGCTCCATCAAAATGGCAGCAATATCACCCTTTACCAATGCATCCTCCATACCTACAAGATCGTTGAATTCAACAACGGTGGTTGTCTCGGCAAGCGGAACCGGTGCGCCAATATTGCCCTCACGTGCCACTGTCATGCCTGCCGAATCTAAGGTTGCAAAGGTCTCATCAACACTTCCGTGATAACAACGGTCGATAACAATGATCTTTCTCTTGCCCGTGATGAGACGCGAGTAGCGAATAACATGCCGGTTTGCATCAGTGGCCGAGACAGTGAATTGCCACAGTGGCAATCCGAAGCGGTCAGCCAACTCAGCTGAAACGACAAGTGCATCTTCGGTTGGCAACATGGCAGTGAGCCCCTGTGTCGCCTGCTGTTGAATTGCCCTGACTGTCGCAGCAGGTGAATGCCCGGTCATTGATCCAGTGTCGCCTAGACAAAAATCAATGTACTTATTCTGATCAACATCAGTGAAACTCGCGCCTTGCGCACTTTCGACAAATACTGGGTAGGCACCAGGCCATTTCGCCATCCAGGACATAGGAACACCGCCGGGCATCACCGCTTTGGCAGATTCGAACATCTCACCGCTCTTCGGGTGTTTCTTTAGAAAACGATCTTCTTCATAGGCGGTCAGATCTGCTAGCTTCTTTCGATTTATCACTCTTAATCCTCCGAGAAAATGAATAGCGCTTCGATGTAATGCTCTCCTGAAATTCCTAAGTTGGCTGCATCAGGCGGCGCGGTCTGCGGTTCGATGCAGATAGCTTCGGGATCTTCGGTGTAGACAACCCACCACGGGGCATCACATTCAATATCAATGCGAGCGGCGCCTTCCCAAATAATCGCTGGGGTTCCCCGAATTTCTGTGAAGGCATCATCCCAGGGCTGTCGCGACGGTTCGATCAATTTTCCAGTAGGAAATAATTCGCTATCCCTCTCCATCATTTTCAACGCGGAGAATTCGATCTTCGCGCTGGCTCCGCGGTCCAGTTCGCGGGGAAACCAGGGATGGAATCCAAGCCATGCAGGCAGATCGCATTCACCTGGTTCGTACTCCATGCTCCAACGAAGGGCGTCGTCGAGGACCTCAAAACTCTGCTCAATACTTGCGCCTTTGTATGGCGCTGGAAGCTCTAAGAGCGATCGACCCGGGCCGATATCGCGCCATGAGGAGTGATACCCGAAGCCGTGAAGAGCATGGGGTGGGTCGAAGGTGGTTGGTAGTTGGAAACTCTTGCCAGCGGGATTCTTAATCACTCCATTTCGAATCCGACCCGCCCACGGCGCCATCGGATACCAACCATAGGTTGGTACTTCTCCGCGGAAAGGGAGGGCAAATTCCATATCCTGCCATTTCAGGGAGGCGATTCGCCCGCCTTGATCAAGATCTATCGCGACCTGAAATTCCGCATCGTCAATGAACTGCATTTACTCTTCTCTCTTTTGCGGTCTCTATTGCTGCATCAATTTCAGACCTTGTCGGAGGCTCTGCGCCCACACGACTACAGGTTATTGCAGCAGCATGAACCGCACAATTCAAGGCTTTATGAAGCACTGGTCCCTGGAGATTGAGAATCCCATTCCTAAGAATTGAATCAACAAGAACTGCCCCAACGCTATCCCCAGCACCGACTGTGTCAACCACCTCGGCAGCAACCGCCTTAATCTCCACGCTGCCCTCACGAGTTATCGCACTCATCCCCTGAGCTCCGCGGGTTATGAGAAGAAGTTGGATCCCATCTTCTATTAATTGAGTTGAGACTTCGGAGATGGGCTGACCTGGATAGAGCCAAGCAAGATCTTCGACACTCGCTTTTATTACAGTTGAAATACTCGCCCATCTTTCAAAAATATTCAGATATTTCCTTCGATCACCCAAAGCTTGCGGACGGACATTAGGATCAAAAATGATCGGAGCACATTCGCAAACACGCACGGCCCAATCAAAGAGCGCAGAAGCGCCAGGCTCGATGATGGTGGCGAGACTTCCAATGTGAAGCGCAGATGGTTT
>JBAZYI010000134.1:0-2513 GCA_041659345.1 Candidatus Nanopelagicaceae bacterium
GCCCCGACGCCAACTCCTCGGTGTCGTACTCATCTCGAATATCTCCAATGAGGCATTCGACAAGATCCTCCATGGTCACAATGCCATCAGTCCCGCCGTATTCATCCAGAACTATGGCGAGGTGTTGGCGCTGCATACGCATCTCGGTGAGGGCGGGCAGAACACCTTTCGTCCCAGGCAAGAACATGATGGGGCGGACCAATTCTTGAATCTTCTCGCCGCTTCCAGCCAAAGATGTATCAAGAAGATCTCGGACATGTATGAAACCAATGACCTCATCACTTGATCCACGAACGACGGGATAGCGCGAATGGGCACGGTCGACCGCGAGCGCTATCGCCTTCCCGACAGTGAGTGATCCGTCTAGAAACTCCACTTCGGTTCGATGGACCATTACTTCGTGAACCTGACGATCACTTGCATTAAATACTTCTTCTACAATGTCCCGCTCCTCATCCGTCAGCGCAGCGTGTCCGGCGACTAGATCGAGCAATTCCTCCTCCGACATTTGATCCCTCTGCTCCTCTGGATCAACCCCAAATATTCGGACGACAAGGTTGGTGGAGTGAGAAAGCAGCCAGATCACCGGGCGAAAAAACATCGCCACCACATCAATTATTGGCGCCGCCCCCAGCGCGATTGTCTCCGTACGGAAGAGCGCTAATCTTTTTGGAACCAACTCTCCAAAGACGAGAGAGAAATAGGCGATGACCAAAGTGAGCCCCACGAGAGAAATGGCACTGCTCCAACCCTGGGATATACCTCGGTCCTGCAACCACGGTTGGAGGTAATTACCAATCCGCTCGGCACCCAGAGCAGCTGAAAGGAATCCGCAGACCGTAACCCCTACCTGGACAGCGGCCAGAAAGCGGTTGGGGTTGGCTGTCAGTGAGGCGACGCGGCGCCCCCGCTTCCCCTTCATGGCCATCTGCCTGACCTGGCTCTCCCGCAAGGAAATCAGCGCGATCTCAGCTGCCACGAAGAAGGATCCCAGGAGAATGAAAAACGCCACAACGCCAATGTCGGAGAAGAGCCCTTGAATTGAAGGGCCAGAGGCAAGGTTCATGAGTGAAAGCGTATCGGGGTTCGGGTGCCCACTTCCCTAAATCCTCGTCCATGCCGTAACCTCACCGAAGCGTCACAGCTCTGTCTGCGGCGCCGACTTCGGCTACTTCTTAGGAATCCCCGAGAGTAAACGGAGTGACCTTCATCCAACGGACCGTCGGGCACGTACCTGCCCGGAGAAGGAGTCATGTCATGGCCTCTGTCGTTTTCGACAAAGCAACACGTATCTATCCCGGAACAACCGCCCCCGCCGTCGACAAATTAGATCTCGTCGTGAATGACGGCGAATTTCTCGTTCTCGTCGGACCATCAGGTTGCGGAAAATCAACATCACTTCGCATGTTGGCCGGACTAGAGGAAATCGATAACGGACGCATACTTATTGGCGACCGCGATGTAACAAATGTGGCACCGAAGGATCGCGATATTGCGATGGTATTCCAGTCGTACGCGCTTTACCCGCACATGACTGTTGCCGAGAATATGGGCTTCGCACTCAAAATTGCCGGAACGCCAAAAGAGGAACGCGAGCGTCGAGTCCTTGAAGCTGCAAAACTCCTTGACCTTGAGCCCTACCTAGAGCGCAAGCCCAAGGCTCTCTCTGGTGGACAACGTCAGCGCGTTGCAATGGGACGTGCAATTGTTCGCGAACCACAGGTCTTCTTAATGGACGAACCACTCTCCAACCTTGACGCGAAATTGCGCGTAGCTACACGTACTCAGATTGCAGCACTACAACGTCGCCTCGGAATCACCACCGTCTATGTAACCCACGATCAAGTTGAAGCCATGACAATGGGCGACCGCGTTGCCGTTCTCAAGGATGGGCTATTGCAGCAAGTTGATACCCCACGAAATCTTTATGACAATCCTGCCAACGCATTCGTTGCAGGATTTATCGGCTCACCTGCTATGAACTTGCTGACCGCTCCCGTATCTGGCGGGGTTGCCAAATTAGGTGCGCTCTCCATCCCAGTTCCAGCACATGCAGGCAACGTCGTAACAGTTGGAATCCGCCCCGAGGGATTCACTCCGGCAGCGGATGGCTTCCATGTCCTCGTTGAAGTTGTTGAAGAACTCGGTGCCGACGCATTCGTTTACGGCAAGCCGGCTGATCCAACTGTGAAGTTTGCGAACGCATCCGATGAAGGGGCCCAAGTAATTGTCCGCTGGGATCCAAAGAATCCGCCAGAGCCTGGAACAACGATTTCTGTAGTCGCAAATCCATCTGCGATTCATCTCTTTGATGCAGCCACAGGTGAGCGCCTCAAGTAAATCGCATTAAATTAAAACTGCCCTCGATCACTGTGATCGAGGGCAGTTTTTATTATTCCGAGGTCTTCTTCTCTACATAAGCAAGCCTTTTGCACACTTCCACAGTCACTGCGTCCCAAAGTCTGCTCCCACGAGAGTTCAACCGATCCGTCATCGGACCAATTGAACTCATG